>JACMLK010000170.1 GCA_014379665.1 Saprospiraceae bacterium
CCCGCCCCGATGATTGGCGAATCGCCAATTCTGTTATATCTTTTATTTGTCATACCACCGGTCGATGTGCCGGCTACGATGTTTCCATGCCTGTCCAGTGCAACACAACCTACTGTGCCATGTTTTTTCTTCCCTTTTGTATCTCCGGAAGATTTTGATTTTTTATCATCTTCCAGCAGTATTTTTTGAAGACCTTCCCACCGGGTTTTTGTATAGAAGTAGGATGGATCTACGATGTCCAGACCACAACTGGCAGCAAATAGTTCTGCCCCTTTGCCTATCATCATGACATGGTCGGATTTTTCCATCACCGCTCTTGCTGCCGATATTGGATTTTTAACTGTAGTGACACTACCTACTGCACCGGCCAGTTGACTATCACCTGACATGATTGATGCATCGAGTTCGTTGGTACCATCATGTGTAAATACGGCACCCTTACCGGCGTTAAATAAAGGATTGTCTTCCAGGAATCTAATGGTCGATTCTACCGCATCAATACTTTTGCCGCCGGATTTGAGGATGTTTTCACCGATCGTCAGGGCCTCATTCAATGCATTGATATAGGCCGTTTCAGTCAGGGAGTCCATGTCTTTTTTTTCTATTGTACCGGCTCCTCCATGAATCGCGATGGCATACGCTGGTTTCTGTTGATCCGGATCTGCTTTTTTAGAAGATTCACAAGATATCAATATTATAAAATGTGTACAGAGGATTATTAACCATTTCATAAAAGACAAAACTATAAGTGACTTAAAATTTTAATACCTGTATGTTTTAATTCATCTGTTATTTTTTTTCCGGTAAAAAAGAGAGTACTGGTATATATCTCGTAAAAGTATCTCAGCCACAATCCGCAACCAACAATAACAAGAAGATACCAAAATGGTAACCTGCAAAGGAACAACAGCAAAATGATGATAATATAATACAATAGAAAAAATATCAGGTTGGCTATCATGAGTATTGATGCCTTGAATTCGATCTGTTTCACTTTCTTTTCTCTGAATAAATATGCCAACAACATAGGTAATCCATTAAATAAAAGCCCGATAAATGCCGGTAAAGCTCCTACGACCAGGATCAGCAACCTTGCTATAGTTAAATTTGATTTTAATAGATCTCCAGGTTTCAGTTTATGCTTTATAAGCTGAGCTTCAAGGTTATCCAGATCTTTCTCAATTTTGTTAAGTCTATCTTCTTTACAATTTGACAGCTTGGATGCCAGTTCAATTTCTGACTGTAATCTGGAAGGGTCATTTATATGTACAGGAAGATAAGATATGTTTAGTTTTGATCTTTCCAGAATAAGCAATTTTTCAAGCAAATGTTTTTTGTGTTGATCTTCCAGATGCACCATATTATTTTTCATTCCCAGATAAATGGCGTCGAGCAATTGTTCAGTTGATTGTTTGTTATCACTTTTGCTTTCATTTTCAAAGTCGGCGACCTGTATCGGCGGTCCGATTTTGAGCATAACCTCAGCATTAAAATGAGATGGATAAGTAAAGTTAATACCAACAGGCAGTACTTCCAGGTTAAGGTCAGGATTTTTTTCAAGTGCCTGAAAAGCAATTCTGGCAATGCCTTTTTGCAGTGGTCTCAATTTTTTTATACTCTGGGTACCACCTTCGGCAAATATCAAAAGATTTTTCCTGTCAAGCATTACCTGGATGCTATCATCCATTGTCTGGCTGTTTTCCCTCATTTTGGTAAACCCGTCTCTAAACCGGAATATCGGGATTTGATTGGTTGATACTAAGAGAGGTCTGATCAGTGGATTCTCAAAAACATCACCCCTAACCAGGAAGTGAAGTGGTTTTGGAAAAAAGCAGGCCATAATTAATGGCTCCAGAAACCCATTGGGATGATTGCTTGATACAAGTTGTGCTTTTGTATCTGAAACGAATTCGAGACCTGATATATATATCTTCCTGAAAAATATTTTAAGAACAAATCGTACCAGTACTTTGAGAAAAGCGTAAAACATCTTGTGTGTTTTTCTATTTTTGCAATGTAAAGCTAATAAAAGCTGAATGTCGAACAAGATATCTGTGGTAAATAAATTTTTAATCGTCGTAGCTGGTCCTACAGGAGTTGGGAAAACGGCAGTTTCTATTATGTTGGCTAAAGAATTCAATGCAGAAATATTTTCAGCAGACAGTAGGCAGATGTACAAAGAAATGGATATCGGTACAGCAAAGCCCTCCTTGGAAGAGCTTAATCTGGTGCCCCATCATTTTATAAATCACATAGGCATTCATCAGCCGTACAGCGCAGGACAGTTCCAAACAGAGATCAGAACAGCGCTTAATAAATACTTTGATGATCATCAAATAGGAATTATGACAGGTGGTACGGGCTTGTATATCAGAGCATTACTGGATGGATTGGATGATTTTCCTGACATTCCTGAAAGCGTAAAAGAACACTACGATTCAAAACTGAAAGAAAACGGAATTCAATCCTTACAACTTGAATTGTCAGCAAAGGACCCCGTTTATTATGAAACGGTGGATCAGGATAATGCAAGAAGATTGATAAGGTCATTGTGTGTGATCAGTGTTTCAGGAAAGCCATATACATCTTTTCTATCTCCCATTAAAGTAAATCCGTTGCCCTTTGAAACAATACCCATACTTTTGGATTTACCTCGTAAGGAATTATACGAAACAATTAATAAACGAGTGGATAGCATGATAGACAACGGCTTAATAGATGAGGCAAAGCATCTGTTCCCGCATCGGCATCTGCAGGCCTTGCAAACGGTAGGCTATCGGGAGCTCTTTGATTTTTTTGAAGGCAATATTTCCATGACAGACGCCATTGCTCTGATCAAACAAAATACCAGAAGGTATGCCAAAAGACAACTCACGTGGTTCAGGAAATATGGCAATTGGCACGTAGCAGACCCTCATAAATATTCAGATATCAGGGATTATGTCATCAGTAAGATAACAGGATAATTTGGTGAACTGATTACCGGAAATAAGAAGTGCGAACGCTGGTTAAGTGGTGAGTTTGTTACCTTAAACCCTCATTTATCCCTTCCAATACATCACTTCCCGGACAAAGTTCCTTTTCCGTCAGTTGATTGAGTGGAGTGGCTGTAGTGTTAAGCAGGTCGTTTAGTTCTATACTTTTGGTATCTAGATACAACAGACCGGTTAGTATTTCATCTTTCTCCCTGGCTTTATTAAGGGCTATGACGATGGACAGTTTATCTTCCGGGTCCCACTCCGGTGAAAGTTTGTTTAATTTGAGCATAGAGCCATCGTGCATTTCAACAAACCTGACCTGGGTGTGGTTGTATTCAGTGACTATCTCTTCCCTGACGGGTACAAAATCCAGACTTGACAGTGCCTCATTATGTTCTCTGACATAGTCATACGATTTGGTTGATCCGGGATTGTTATTAAAGGTTACACATGGTGAGATCACATTTATCAGGGCAAAACCGGAATGCGAAAGTGCCGCCTTGATGAGTGGTATTAGCTGTGATTTATCACCGCTGAAACTTTGAGCCACGAAGGTGGCCCCGAGTTCGATAGCCAGACCGCAGAGATCAATACCTTCAAACATATTTGCCTGACCAGCTTTGGAGATAGAGCCATAATCTGCCGTGGCCGAGTCCTGTCCTTTGGTAAGTCCGTAACATCCGTTATTCATGACGATATAGGTCATATTCAGATTCCTGCGAACGACGTGGGCAAACTGACCCATACCAATGGAAGCGGTATCACCGTCACCGGATACACCAAGATATACGAGATCACGATTGGCAAGATTCGCACCTGTCGCCACGGATGGCATCCTGCCATGTACGGAATTGAAACCATGTGAATTGCTAAGAAAGTAGGCTGGAGTCTTTGAAGAGCAGCCTATACCGGATAGTTTAGCCACCTTATGTGGTTCAATCTCAAGTTCAAAACAGGCTTCTACCACTGCTGCACTGATCGAATCATGACCGCATCCGGCGCAAAGTGTGGAAAGCGATCCTTCATAATCTTTGCGGTTATAACCCAAACTGTTTTTTGGTAGTAGAGGATGCTGGAACTGGGGTCTTATATAAGTCATGAGATATGGTATTTAGGCTGGGACTGTTTCCGAATAATTTATTTGTTGAATGATGAGGTCTGCGGTGATAGGAGTACCATCAAAATTAAGGACTTTGATGAGCTTTTTCGGGTTGATTTCAAGTTCGTTTATAAGCAAGGTTCTCATCTGTGCATCTCTGTTTTGTTCGATGACATATATTTTTTCATGTGTTTCAATAAAAGCTTCCACCTCATCATTGAAAGGGAAAGACTTTATACGCATAGCATCTATCTTGTGTCCGTTTTCACCCATGATGTCAAGTGCTTCTTCTGCGGCATATCTGGTTGTTCCAAAGAAAATGACTCCCATATCCGACTGATTTTCAGTTTGGTAAAAATCAGGTGCCGGAACCATACTTTTGGCTGTTTCAAACTTCCTGAGCAATCGGTTCATGATTCTGACGTAGGTGTCTGAATCTTCAGAATAATTTGCTTTTTCATCATGCGATGACCCTCTGGTAAAATAGGCACCTTTGGACGGATGCGTAGCCGGTATGGTACGATAAGGAATACCATCCCCATCTTTGTCTACGTACCGGCCCCAGGATAAAGTATTTTCGAGTTCGGTTTCATTAAGTACTTTACCGCGATTATAGGTGCGCTGATCGTCCCATTTTAGTGGAGGTGACATATGGTCATTCATGCCCAGATCGAGATCGGTAAGCATGATGACCGGTGTTTGAAGGATCTCTGCCAGATCAAAAGATGCGGCCATCATGTCAAAACATTCTGCCGGTGTGGATGGAATCAATAGCACATGTTTGGTATCCCCATGTGAAGCATAAGCAGCCATTAATATATCAGATTGTTGCGTACGGGTGGGCATACCGGTTGATGGGCCTGCCCGCTGTACATCCACCAGTACCACCGGAATTTCTGCGAAATAGGCCAGTCCCAGAAATTCATTCATAAGGGATAAACCCGGTCCGCTTGTAGCAGTAAATGATCTTGCTCCGTTCCAGTTGGCCCCGATGGCCATACCAATGGCAGCAAGTTCATCTTCAGCCTGAACGATAGAGAAATTGTTTTTACCGGTGACAGGATCTTTTCGCAGTTTTTTGGCATAATCTTCAAAACCACTGACCAATGACGTAGACGGGGTGATCGGATACCAGGAAACTACAGTGGCTCCTGCATATACTGCACCGAGACCGGCCGCAGAATTTCCATCGATCATAATCCAGTCTTTTACCAGATCTCTTCGTTCCACTCTGAATTCAAGCGGATACTTAAAATTATTTTTTATATAATCTCCTCCTAAATGCAATGCTTTCACATTTGGGGTGATCAGTTTTTCTCTTCCTTCAAACTGTTCAGACAACAAAGTTTCGATCTCTTTAAAATCAATATCGAGCAATACAGCTAATGCCCCGACATATACCGTATTTTTGAACAACTGTTTTTGTCTCGGGTCAGTAAACTCTCTGTTGCATATTTCCATCAGTGGAACGCCTATAAAGTGTATATCGTCACGCAGATATTCTTCATGTAATGGTTTAGTGCTGTCATAAAGAAAGTAACCACCTGCTTTTACACTGGAGATGTCCTTGCGAAGGCTTTGAGGGTTAACACTTAACATGATATCAATTCCTTTTTTACTACCCAGGTATCCTTTTTCGCTCACGCGTACTTCGTACCACGTAGGAAGCCCCTGAATATTGGAAGGAAATATGTTTTTTGCTGACACCGGTATACCCATACGGAATATAGATTTGGCAAACAGATAATTTGCACTGGCCGAGCCGGTACCGTTGACATTGGCAAATCTTACTACAAAATCATTTATTCTACTCATACATAACAATGGTGTCCTGCTTTGGCAGTGTTATACAAAAATTCCTGCATATCCCACGCTGCTGTCGGGCATCGCTCTGCACAAAGACCACAATGAAGACAAAGATCTTCATCCTTGACCATAATTTTTCCGGTTTTTAATATATCTGAGACCAGAATATCCTGTGTTTCATTGACCGCAGGTACCAGAAGCTTCATCCTTAATCCCTCCTCATCCTCGTTATATGTAAACGTGATGCAATTCGTAGGGCAAATGTCCATACAGGCATCACATTCTATACATTTACTTTCCGAAAAAACGGTCTGCACATCACAGTTGAGACATCGCTGAGCTTCCCTGAAAGCAGTCTTCAGGTCAAAACCCAACTCTACTTCCTTTTTACGGTCTGAAAGCGTTTCTTTTTTGTCAGCCTGAGGCACAGGAAATCTGAATTCCGTTGTAATATCATTATCATAACTCCACTCATGGATACCCATTTTAGTACTGAATAATTTGGTATCCGGCGCAGGTCTTTGGTTGATATCTTCACCCTGGCAATACAAGTCTATTGAAATAGCGGCATTATGACCCTGTGCTACTGCCGTGATGATATTTTTTGGTCCTAGTGCTGCATCACCTCCGAAAAACAAACCGGGCCGTGTAGATGCAAAGGTAGTTTCATTGACTACCGGCATATCCCACTGATCAAATTCTATCCCAAGATCGCGCTCCACCCATTCAAATTTATTTTCCTGTCCTATTGCTATGATCACATCATCTGCAGGAAAGAATACGTCTGGTTCGCCCGTTGGTACTAATCTTCGCTTACCGTTTTCATAGATAGCTTCTACTTTTTCAAAAAGCATACCTGTAAGTCTTCCGTTTTCTGTCACATAACTTTTGGGTACATGATTGTCGATGATAGGAATATCTTCATGCATAGCGTCTTCTTTTTCCCATGGGGAAGCTTTCATTTCTGCAAAAGGACTCCTTACGATAACTTTTACTTCATCGCCACCTAATCTTCTTGACGTACGACAACAATCCATTGCGGTGTTCCCACCACCAAGCACTATGACTCTTTTTCCTATCTTTTCTGTATGTTCAAATGCCACGCTTGCCAGCCATTCTATACCAATAAAAATGTTGGCGCTGCCTTCTTCTCTGCCCGGCAAAATCAGATCTTTTCCTTTCGGCGCTCCGGTTCCTACAAATACAGCATCATAATCTTCATTGACGATTGATTTCAGACTGGTGATATATTGGTTAAAATGAGTGATAATTCCAAGATTGAGTATCTGCTCCACTTCCTGATTTAATACATGGATGGGAAGTCTGAAAGACGGTATCTGTGTCCTCATCATGCCTCCACCTTTGGTTTGATCATCGTAGACATGTAATTCATATCCTAAAGGAGCAAGATCCCTGGCCACAGATAATGAAGCCGGACCGCCTCCGATAAGCGCAATTTTCTTCCCGTTTTTGGTGAGTGGGATATCCGGCATCAGATGACTGACATCATCCTTAAAATCTGAGGCAACGCGCTTTAATCTGCATATGGCAACAGGTTCTTCTTCCACCCGACCACGCCGGCATGCAGGCTCACAGGGTCGGTCGCAGGTACGACCCAATATACCGGGGAATACATTTGATTCCCAATTGACCATATACGCTTCCGTATATTTTCCTGCAGCGATTAATCTGATGTATTGAGGAACAGGAGTGTGTGCCGGACAGGCATACTGGCAATCCACCACTTTATGATAATATTCCGGATCACGATAATCTGTCGGTTTCATGGATGCTTACGGTTTATATATGTGAATACATAACATTCAGAATAAATTTATGGTTTAAATGACAAATTTATACTTTTAAACTTATATCAGAAATAATTATACCATATAAATAAGTAAACATCATACTGAACCGTAAATTGCTTCTTTATAATGGGCCAATCCTGGTTTAATCTGTAGTTTATAGAACCAAATTCATGCAACTGCTGCAATTTAAAAAATAAATGCTTAACTGTGCCCGGAATTATTCAATGCAGGATTTGTAATGCAGTAAATCTTTTCCTGAAACTATTATGTCCCAAACAATGTTCCTGTTAGGCTCGGGGGGACTTTTCCTACGTGTTTATATGCCTTGGCAGTAGCTTCTCTGCCTCGTGGGGTTCTTTGTATATAGCCTTCCATGATTAAAAATGGTTCATGTACTTCTTCTATAGTACCTGCTTCCTCTCCAACAGCAGTGGCAATGGTACTTATTCCGACAGGTCCGCCTTTGAATTTTTCAATAATGGCGCTTAGTATCCTGTTATCCATTTCGTCCAGACCACTTTCATCGACGTTCAGTGCCTTAAGACCAAACCTGGCGATTTCCCTGTCTACATTTCCGTTGCCTTTAATCTGTGCGAAATCTCTTATTCTACGCAATAATGCATTGGCAATCCTTGGTGTGCCTCTGCTTCTTCTTGCTATTTCATCTGCTCCTGGTTCGTCAATGGCGACTTTCAGTATTTCTGCACTTCTGAATATTATTTTTTTTAGAGTAGGCACATCATAATAATCCAATAAAAAGGAAATACCAAATCGCGCGCGCATGGGAGCGGTGAGCAATCCCATTCTCGTAGTAGCACCAACGAGTGTAAAAGGATTCAGATTGATTTGAATACTTCTTGCATTCGGGCCGGAATCTATCATGATATCAATGCGGTAATCTTCCATTGCAGAATACAGATACTCTTCCACCACATTATTTAACCTGTGTATTTCGTCAATAAACAGCACATCACCATCATCAAGTCCAGTCAGTAATCCTGCTAAATCACCCGGTTTTTCGAGTACAGGACCGGATGTTATTTTGAGATTGGTCTCAAGTTCGTTGGCAATGATAAAAGACAAAGTAGTTTTACCTAAACCCGGAGGTCCGTGCAGCAGAACGTGATCCAATGCTTCTTCTCGCATTTTGGCTGCCTTGATAAAAATACCAAGATTTTCAACAATTTTGGGTTGTCCGCTGAATTCATCAAGTCCTTTTGGCCTGAGTGCTTTTTCTATTTGTTTGTCTTCAGGTTTGAAATGAGACTGAGACGGGTCCAGATTTTGATTCATTTATATGTTGATCCTAGCGTCAGGCTGAAAAAGATGTGCCGCAACCACAGGTGTCTTTGGCATTTGGATTGGAGAAAGTAAATCCTCGGTTATTCAAACCATCTACCCAGTCTATTTCCATTCCCAGGAGATAAATGGCATGTGCTTTTTCCATAAATACTTTAAACCCATCAATTTCGTATACTTCATCCTTCTCTTTTTGCAGATCGTAACCAAGTACATAACTGAAACCCGAACATCCACCTCCTTTGACTCCAATACGAAGACCATGATCTGATGACAGATTTTGTTCGCTTTGGATTCTTCTCAATTGTTTAAGTGCCCCTGAAGTTAAAGTAATCGGTTGTGTCTTTATTAAAGTATCTGTTGACATGTATTCTGAATTTTAAAATTATCACAAAATTAGATAAGTTTTTTTCTATATCTCTGAAAATTGTATAATATTTGAAACTTTAAACGTAAAATGGTTCCTTTTGGTTCAGAAATGAAAGTTTCAAAACTTAGATTTGCTAAATAATAAAGTATAAAAGAGAATGAGTGAAAGTTTAATTGAAGTAATGAAGTATTCTGTTCCGGCATTAATTGTTTTTGTCACTGTTTTTTATTTGTTTAGAAATTTTTTAAATCAGCAATATCAGCTTGAAGCATTAAAATTCAGCCAGAAAAACAGCAAGGACATCATACCATTAAAATTACAAGCTTATGAGAGACTTATGCTGTTTTGTGAAAGAATCTCCATGGAAAACCTGACTTACCGCTTAATAAATAATGATATGGGTGTAAAGGAATTACGAAATGCCATGCTCATTGCAATCCAGCAGGAATACGAACATAATCTGACCCAGCAACTGTATGTGAGTGAAAATCTTTGGAAAATTATTAAAATGGCCAAAGATCAAATGCAGGATTTAATCTCAAAATCGGATGGTTCTAACAATGGAGAATTTTTAAATAATATGGGTAAATTTTTAACCGAAGGAAATAATGACCCCGTAGTATTGGCCAGATCAGCAGTAAGGAATGAAGCAGAATTACTTTTTTAA
>JACMLK010000171.1 GCA_014379665.1 Saprospiraceae bacterium
AAAGTATCACCGTGAGTAGACATTACTTCAAATATTCCATTTACGATATGAAGAATGGAAACATCAAAGGTACCTCCTCCAAGATCATACACTGCGACATTGTATTTTTCGGATTTATCCAAACCAATACCATAAGCGAGACTCGCGGCAGTGGGTTCATTAACTATGCGCAATACATCAAGTCCGGCCAGTTTACCTGCATCTCTTGTAGCTTGTCTTTGGGTATCATTAAAATACGCAGGAACAGTGATAACCGCTTTGGTTATGGTCGTATCCAATTCATTTTCGATATCTGCTTTAAGGGATTTGAGAATTTCTGCTGAAAGCTCAACAGGAGTGTAAAACCGGTTGTCTACTTTGATTTTAACCAATGACTCCGTATCTTCATCAATAATTTCATAACCAACAGAGCTTTTGAGTTTTTCAACATCTTTGTATGATTTCCCCATCAACCTTTTTACAGAAAAAATCGTACGTTCCGGGTTTGAAGAAAGATATAATTTTGCTTTACTTCCTACTATAATTTGTCCATTTTTATCAAAATGTAATACTGAAGGCGTTAAAGTATTTTTGCCCGCCATAGATTTAACGGTAACCGGTTTTCCATTTGATATGTATGCCACCAGACTATTGGTAGTGCCGAGGTCAATACCTACAATGATGTCATTTTTTGGTTGTGTAACTGTGTCGCCTGTTTTAAGGTTGATGGAAATCTTCATTGATTGTGTTAAAAATGACAATAATAAGGGTTTAGAACGCAAAAGGGTAGTGGTTTGTTTAGAATTTGACTTATTTGAATTCTTTAACAGTAGTATGTCAAAGGTTCTGCATTAAATACAAGGATAAAATTTTACAACCAATTGATAAATTTAAAGTTTTTTATTATATTTATCTGTCAAAACAATCAACATGGCCATTAATTCTATTATTAAAAACCGGGCGTTTTTACTTTTCATAATATTGTCTGCCTTCTTTATAGCGAATGCTATTGTAGCTGAGTTTGTTGGGTTAAAGATTTTTTCTTTGGAAAAACTATTTGGTATGCAGCCATTAAACCTGAGACTTTTTGGAGTGGATGGACTTGGGTTAAACCTTACTGCCGGAGCCATACTTTGGCCTGTGGTGTTTATTATGACAGATATCATCAACGAATATTACGGGGTTAAGGCGGTTCGATTTTTGTCGTATCTTGCAGTTGGGATCATATTTTATGCCTTTTTTATGGTCTATGGCGCCATCGGTCTTCCTCCTAATGAATGGTGGCAGTTTCAGAGTGGTTTAACAAAGGATGCCGCTACCGGTGTGTCGGATATGCATCTGGCTTTTAATAAAGTAATGGGACAGGGTTTGTGGATTATTGTAGGATCCATGATTGCATTTCTGGTTGGTCAGATCCTGGATGTGGCTATATTTCACAGAATTAAATCTTATACCGGAGAACATAAAATATGGTTAAGAGCTACGGGAAGTACGTTGATTTCGCAGTTTGTAGATAGTTATATCGTATTGCTGGTGGCATTCTGGATAGGTGCAGATTGGGAATTAACCAGGGTGCTGGCAATAGGTACCGTAAACTATTTTTACAAATTTGGTATGGCTATTTTGCTCACTCCTTTAATTTATCTTGTTCATTTCATGATCGAGCGATTTTTGGGACATGAGGTAGCGGCACGGATGAAGGCTGAAGCAGCAGCCTAAATTTGGAGGCGTCAGGAACCTGACCTGAAATTTTAATGAATGCATTCCATCCGACAAATGTCATTTCAATGATTTTTAATTACTTTTGTAACTGCAAATGTAATAATCCATTTTATGAAACAACTGACCAATCATATCATGATGATCCGTCCTGCAAATTTCGGATTCAATGACCAGACGGCGTTAAATAATTCATTTCAGTCAAAAGATAATGACGTGGATTCTCATTCACTTAAAGAACTGGCGCGACAGGAATTTGATCAGATGGTTTCGATACTTCGATCCAAAGGAGTCAATGTCATGGTCATTGAAGATACAGAAAATCCGGTAAAACCTGATGCGGTATTTCCCAACAATTGGATTAGTTTTCATGAGAATGGTACTTTAATTACCTATCCTATGTTTGCCCCCAACCGGCGCATTGAAAGAAGAGAAGACATTATTGAACAGTTATCTAAGAAATTTATAGTTAAAAACAGGTATTCTTTTGAGTTTTATGAAGATGAAGGTAAAATCTATCTCGAAGGCACTGGTAGTATGATATTTGACCGTCCAAATGGCATAGTGTATGCATGTCTGAGTCAGCGGACAGATGCTACATTGATAGACAAATTTAATGTCCTGATGGGTACTCAAAGCTATGTATTCACTTCCGTGGATCGCCACGAACAGGACATATACCACACTAATGTCATGATGGCATTGGGCGAAGATTTTGTAGTGATATGTATGGAGAGTATCCCTGATGGTGAAAGCAGAAAACATTTACTACAATTATTTGAGCGAACAGAGAAAGAAGTGATATTGATAACCTATGATCAGATGGAATCATTTGCCGGCAATATGCTGGAAGTTAAGGGGAGTGGTGATAACAGGTACCTGGTTATGTCTCAGACTGCTTTCAGTTCACTTACAGATGAACAGAAAGAAAGACTATCAAACCACACTAATCTGCTTCCGGTTCCTATAGAAAATATTGAAAAGTATGGTGGCGGAAGTGTCCGCTGTATGATGGCTGAGGTGTTTCTACCTGTCATATGAAAGAAATTTAATTTAATAAATAGCCCTGCAAATCGACGATTTGCAGGGCTTTTAAGTACTAAGAATTTGTTTAAGTAAATAACTTAATTAAAAGTGTATCTTAAACCAAGTTGTGCTTGCCAAACATGGTCTACAGTTATACTTTTTCTGAAAGAATCTTTCAACAGTATGGTCTGACCATCTTCAACCTGAGTTGAAAATCTGTAAGTAGGAAGTCCATTAACATCTGCACTTACAAAGGTCAGTGGATTAGCAATACCAAATGCTCCGGTAGTGGAAACATTACCTACTCCCCATTCATTGTTTATTAAATTCCCAAAATTTAAAATATCCAGTCTGATTTGCAAGGCATTTTTCTTACCCTTTGTTTTAATGAATATATCCTGAACCAATGAAAAATCGAATCTTGATAACCAAGGCAATGCATCACCGTTTCTCTCTACAATCTGTCCTCTTCTTGATTTTAGGTATTCGTTATTATCAATGAATACATCAAAAGCAGCTTGCTGTTCAGCAGGAGTAAAAGTTTTTGCTGTTGCGCCTGAACCAACAGTCAGAGTGGCAAAAGTGAGATCAGTCCCACTATTAGGGATAAAGATCAGATCATTAGTCTGGCCATCACCATTAAAATCGTTTCCATAAGCATAAGATATCGGACTTCCTGAAGCTGACACTAAACCCAGCGCGAACGAAGTACTACCACCAAAATCGCCGCCATAATTTAATTTGTAATTTAAAAATCCTACAATCCTGTGCGTAAGATTATTGTCACTTAATGACTCGGCCAAATAATTCTGACCGGTTGTGGTAGCAATGTTTGCCTGAACTGTACTTCCTACCGCTTGTAAATCTCTAGCCGTGCCATAAGTATAGCCTAAGAATCCACCAAGTCCTTCACTGGATGTTTTTTCAAGTTTTCCAGTCAAACTGTACGTATATCCCTGATCTGTATTTCTAAGTACGAATACATTAGTAGTAGCTGTATTAATGAATCTGGCAGGATTAACAGCTGCTCCGGATAGTCCTGAAGCGGGGAATCTATCTCTGGTATCAACTCCGGTAAATTTTCTGTCGGGTGCCTTTAAATTAGCGTCAATGTATCTCAATGCATTAATATTATTATTATAAATACCTTCAATGGTAAATGCAAAATCTTCATTAATTTTTTTATCCAAAGCAAGACTGGTTTTCCATACAGTCGGGTATTTAAGGTCTTCAGATGATGCATTTATAACATATGCTGGAAGTTTTGTTATGTCAGTAGTATTAGGGATAAATCTTGTAGGATCAGTTGTAAAAGGGAAAGCCGTAGTATTGTTTTGAGTTATTACAGCCGTATTTACTCCATTATTTCCTAATTGATTTGAAACTAATACCTGAGGTATTCTGGATACGAAGATTCCGGTACCACCTCTTATCTGAAAGGTTCTGTTACCAGTAAGGTCAAAGTTGAAACCTAATCTTGGTGACAAAAGTACGGTAGCTTTAGGAAATTGGGATGTATTGATTTTCAGATCATCACCATTTTCGTCTTTATAAGTCAGAGCAGCTACCACAGGATTGAAAAAATCTGCTGCAGTTGAATTATCATAAGAAATGTAATCCGCTCTGATTCCACCTGTCAATTTGAATCTGTCACTTACCTGAAATTCATCCTGTACATAACCGGCCCAGGTAGTGGTCTTTAAAACCTGTAATGGATCCGCCGCATCCGGAAGTAATGAATATCTCAGGTTGTATCTTGCAAGTGTGACAGGTGACAAAGTGTTCGTGGGATCATTTTTAAATTGTAATGCTGCCGTTTTGAAATCGTCTATTGAATTGTACACATACACACCCTGTGAAGATGGGAAGAATACATTATCCGATTTAAAATACTCAAATGAAGCCCCAAAAGTTAATTGATGTTTTCCTAAAAAGTAACTTAAGTTGTCAGTAATATTCAATGTTGAATAACTTAATTTATTACCTGGAGTAAACGGGTCAAAACCTATAGAGGTATAGGTAGTTCCATCTTTCAAAATGTCAATAGTAGGAAATAAATCGGTTTTGTATTTTCTATCTTCTATTTGTTTATTATATCCAACAATAATATTATTTGACATTTTTGGAGACAACAGCGAGTTGAGTTCAAGCGCAATAGATCTGGTATTGTCCAAGATGATGTAACCGGAATTTTCAGGTGAAATAGCTAATGCCCTGTTGGTTCTGTTTCCATTACCTGCAGTATTGCTACTGTTACTGTCACTGATTCTTGAGTCGGATTCAGAATTGTGATGTGAATATCTTAATGACAATTTATTTTTATCATCCACATTGAAATCCAATCTTATCAATCCTTTTACACTTTTTACCTCATTGTTAAAACCGTCAAAAGCTCCCAACTCCCTGTTGAAATTTGTTTTCATAAAATTATTCAGATCAGTCATATCTTCCTCGGTTACTCTGGATACATTGCCGGTAGCACCAGGTCTGTTAAGCACCCAATCCAATGCCGGATTGGAACTGGTGAAGCTCTCTCCACTGATGAAATAAAATAATTTATTTTTTATGATGGCGCCACCAAGCCGGGCACCAAAAGTTTTCTCATCTATTGTAAATTTTGGTAAGTCCAGGCCGACAGCTTTTTTGCCTGTCAATGCATTACTTCTTGTAAAGCCATATACTGAACCTGTAAACTCATTAGTTCCGGATCTGGTCACGGCGTTGATACCTGCTCCGGCAAATCCTGATTGACGAACGTCAAAAGGCGTAATATTGAATTGTACTTCTTCCAATGCGTCAAATGAAATTGCAGTCGTGCCTGTTCTACCACCAGCCGATGCAGATGATCCTAATCCAAATCCATTGTTAAAAACAGATCCATCCACGGTAAAACTGCTGAATCTCGAATCCTGACCTGCAAAAGAACCACTACCATTACTATAAACATTATATTTGCCAACACTATTCAGTGTTCTGTTAATATTTGGAATTGCATTTAATGCATCTTTTCCAAAAGTTACTGCAGCACCGCTTCTATCTGCACTGAAGAGATCATTTCTTCCTGCTGAAACAACTACTTCATCAATAATAGTCATCTCTTCCATTAATTTTGAATTCAAATCCGCAGTAACTCCAAGATTTAAATAAACATTACCGATGGTTGAAGTTTTATAGCCAATATAAGAAACCGTGACTTCATAAGGTCCTCCTACTCTCATACCAATAAGATTAAATCTTCCATCATCAGAAGTTGTTGTTCCGTATTGCGATCCGGATGGAGTGTGAACAGCAATTACCGTAGCACCAATCAGTTCGGTGTTGTTTTGATCAGTGATTTTTCCAGTCATACTACTGGTCGTCACCTGTGCCTGTGCAAAATATCCTGCCAGCAGGAATAAGCAAAAAAGTAAAACTTTTGTTCTCATAAGATTTTGATTTTGAATTTTGTGTAAGAACCGAACAAAAGTAATGACAGGAATATATTTCGCTTCATGATTTTTACTTTCTCAGGTGCTTACGTTGGTGTAAATAAATTGGTTTGGTTAATAAAACTTTGCAAAACTAATCATCAAATATTAAAATAATGTTAAATTTTATATATAAATTTTATATATTTATCCACAGTTTTGTCCACATCGAACGAAATGCTTACTTTTATGTCTTTAATAACCAAAATCTATTGTCATATGAAAAATATTTTTACTTCTGTTTCGGTATGGCTTTTATGTTCTGTCATGTGTTATGGACAACTTGTAATTACCGAATTATCTTACAACCCACCTGAAGCAAATACAGATTCTCTTGAATACCTTGAAATATATAATGCCGGAGACTCTCCACTCAATCTAAAAAAATACAGATTCTCTCAGGGTATTGAATTCACATTTCCTGATACGACCATTAATGCAGGTCAATACATCACTTTATCAGTAAAGGCTGCTTCTTTTCTGACAGCCTATGGTTTCCAAACCATGCAGTGGACTACAGGGGCACTTAATAATGGTGGTGAAGTCATTGCATTAGTAGATTCTCTTGGTGCGCCTGTCATATCTGTTGATCTGAAAGATGTAGCGCCATGGCCCACAGCACTCGATGGTACAGATGGAAATGGTAAATCCATTGAAATATGCAACCCGCTTGCTGATCCGAATAACGGAGGAAATTGGAAAGTTTCCGTGAATGATCTTGGGTTTCAGATCAACGGAAAACAGGTATTTGGAACTCCCGGAGCTGAAAATACAATTCCCGCTTGTGCTCAGGAACCGGATGTTATCGTAGAACTATCTTCCAATACTTTCAATCCCCAACATATTACCATAGAAACCGGACAAACAGTAAGGTGGATAAATACCGGTGGTCATCATAATATCAACGGAAAACAGAGCAGCTTTCCGTCTAATCCTGAGAGTTTTGACAATGGTCCGGCTTCAGATTTATTTTGGACCTTTGACTTTACTTTCAATACACAAGGTTTTTATGATTACAAGTGTGATATTCATGGAGCTCAAGGTATGACTGGAACTGTGACTGTCAATGATCCGGTAGTAACCGAGGTATATCCCTTACGATCTATACAGGATATGACCACTACCAAATTGGATGGAGTTCTAGATTCTCTTAATGTGAACTGTACCCTGACAGGTATTGTGTATGGCGTCAATTTGAGGCCTGGAGGATTACAGTTTACCATTATTGATAATCAAAATAACGGTATAGGAGTGTTTAATAACTCCGGTAACTATGATTATACTGTAAATGAAGGAGACGAAGTGGAAGTCAAAGGTCAGGTAACACAGTTTAATGGTTTTGCTCAAATAGTTGTTACCGCTGTTAGAAAGTTATCTGAAGGAAATTCATTAGTGACACCAGCAAACATTTCAGCGTTTGAAGAAAATGATGAATCCAGCCTTGTAACAATGAGCAATTTGTCTTTTGTAGATCCATCGGAATGGACGGGTATGGGTGCAGGTTTTAATGTAACCATGACCAACGGGACAGATAATTTTACCATTCGAATAGATAACGATATAGATGCGTACAGCGCTCCGATTCCCAATAGCAGCCCTGTATGGTCTGTAACCGGATTATTAGGACAGTTTGACAGCAGTCTTCCATACACTGAAGGTTATCAGTTGCTTCCAAGATATCTGGTTGATTTTTCTCCGGCCGGTGGAGCAGAAGATGAATCTCTTGATAATGACTTGCAAGTAACGCCTAATCCTGTAACCAATATACTTACTATTGTGACTGACTCAAATCCTGAGCTGATTCTAGTATATGACGGAAAAGGAAATCTTAAACAAAAAATCACTGGGTCATTGGAAATTGATATGTCATCCTTTGCTTCAGGGTTTTATGTCATAAAACTGGTAGCTGGTCAGAAATCAAATACTATAAAAGTTATGAAGCTATAACTTGGATTTTAAAGACTAATAAGTTTTTTATCTATTTCTAGCTGCCTTTGGTATATTCTGAAGGATATTTAATCAGAAATAAATGAAATTTGACTGATTTTTATAATATTTTTTCACTTTAAACTTAATTGAATGAACAGGTTTATTATTACAATTTTACTGGGGTTTTCAGGAACTTTTATGCACGCTCAGTTGAATAAAATAGAATTTCAGGAATTTGACCTTGACAATGGACTACATGTTATCCTTCATCAGGATAAATCCATACCAATTGTAGCAGTGTCTGTGATGTATCACGTCGGCTCAAAAAATGAAAATCCAAACAGAACGGGATTTGCTCACTTTTTTGAACACCTGCTCTTTGAAGGGTCTGAGAATGTAGTCAGAGGTGAATTTGACAAATATATCAGCAAAGCTGGTGGCAGTAACAATGCCAATACATCCTGGGACAGAACTTATTATCATGAAATTTTACCTTCCAATCAGTTGGAACTTGGGTTATGGTTGGAGTCTGAAAGAATGCTTCATGCCAAAGTCGAAAATGTAGGTATTGAGACTCAAAGACAAGTTGTAAAAGAAGAACGCAGGCAGCGAATTGATAATCAGCCTTATGGAACATTTTTGGAGGAAGTGATGAAACGCGCATACAAAGTGCATCCTTATCGATGGCCTATTATTGGTTCTATGGCGCATCTTGATGCTGCACAGGAAGCCGATTACAAGAATTTTTATAAAGATTTTTATGTACCCAACAATGCTATTGTGTCTATTGCCGGTGACATAGATTATGAAAATGCCAAAGCGCAGGTGATTAAATATTTTGGTAGTATTCCTAAAAGCACCAAACCCGTATTCAGACCAAACATTGTAGAGCCACCACTTGGAGGAGAAGTTCGGGACACTTTTTATGATAACATTCAGTTGCCTGGTGTATTGATGGCATACAGAATACCGGCGGGAGGTACTCCGGATTATTATGCGGTGGCTATGCTTGGTACCCTGCTTTCTCAAGGTGAATCATCCAGACTGCAGAAGGCACTGGTAGATGAGCAGCAAAAAGCTGTGCAGGTGGGTAATATACCATTAGATCTTGAAAATCCAGGTGTGTCTATTGCCTACGCCATATGTAGTATGGGTACAGATGCGCTCGATGCCGAAAAATCTGTTACAGCAGAAATAGACAGAATCAAGACAGAAACGATTTCGGATGAAGAGTTTCAAAAATTGAGAAATCAGGTTGAAAATGATTTTGTTACTTCCAACGCAAGAGTAGCCGGTATCGCGGAGAGTCTGGCCAATTACAAAATGTATTATGGCGATGCCAATCTGATCAATACCGAACTTGACAGATATCTGGCAGTGACAAAAGAGGATATAAGGAGAGCAGCTACTAAATATTACACAAAGGATAACAGGGTAGTCATGCATTATCTTCCAAAACCAGTGAAGCCATAATTCCGGAAATTATCATTAATTTAAAAAGAATAATAAAAAGAAAATCCAAATAATGAAGAAATTAATATTTGCACTCAGCATTACTTTTATTTTCAGTCAGTGTTCCAAAAAAACAACAGATGCAGTCAATTTAAGTGCATCCGTTGATAAATCCTGGCGTAAAAAAGCGCCGGTGCCTGCACCAGCCAGAGAAATTCAATTAGGTACTTATTCTGATTTTGATCTGCCAAATGGTCTTAAAGTGATCGTAGTTGAAAATCATAAATTGCCAAGAGTATCTTATCAGCTTTCATTCAATCATGATGGGCTCATCGAAGGAGATAAGGCAGGATATAGTTCGTTTGCGGGAGATTTGATCAGCAAGGGAACAACCACTAAAACCAAATCACAGATAGATGAAACCATAGATTATATTGGTGCCAGCCTCAACACATCAGCAGGGGGTATTTTTGCCACTTCACTTAAAAAGCATACTGATAAACTTTTAAGTGTGATGACTGATGTGCTGTATAATCCTTCTTTTCCTCAGGATGAATTTGAAAAAATCCGTAAAAGGTCGGCTTCCAATCTGGCTTCAAATAAGACAAATCCTGATGCGATTGCTGCCAACATCAGAAGTGTAGTGAATTATGGTAAAAACCATCCTTATGGTGAAGTAGAGACTGAGGAAACGATCAAAAATATCAAAATTGAAGATTGTAAAAATTACATCAATACTTATTTCAAGCCAAATAATGCGTATCTGGTGATTGTGGGTGATATCACACCTGAAAAAGCAAAGTTACAAGCTGAGAAATATTTCAGCCAATGGAAAAAAGGAGAGGTCCCTATGTTAAAATATCCAACACCCTTGGCCCCAACCGGAAGAAATGTGGCATTTGGCAATAAAGACGGAGCTGTTCAGTCAGTCATAAGTATCTCATATCCTGTAGACATGAAACCCGGAAATCCGGATGCTATTAAAGCAAGTCTGGCCAATTTTATTCTTGGAGGAAATTTCAGTAGTCGTCTTATGCAGAATCTTAGGGAGAAAAAAGCCTATACCTATGGTGCCAGATCGAGTATAAACAATGATAAGCTGATCGGAAATTTTAATGCAGGTGCGAGTGTAAGAAATGAGGTAACCGACAGTTCGTTGACAGAGTTTTTTTATGAGATAGGCAGGATTGTAAAAGAACCGGTGAGTGCTGAAGATATGTTGCTGGCAAAGAGTAGTATGGCTGGAAATTTTGCACAATCACTTGAGTCACCTCAAACGATAGCCAATTTTGCCATCAATACTTTCAGATATAAGCTTCCAAAAGATTATTATAATAATTATCTTAAAAACCTGGATGCTGTCACCATTTCTGATATTCAAAGTGCTGCTCAAAAATATATCAGACCTGACAATAGTAATATTATTGTGGTAGGTAATAAAGACAATGTAGCTGATAAACTTAAGAAATTTGATTCCGATGGTGTGATTGATTTTTATGACCCGTTTGGCAAAAAACTTGATGATAAGAAA
>JACMLK010000172.1 GCA_014379665.1 Saprospiraceae bacterium
ACAGCACAAATGGAACTGATTCTTTCCAGTTCTGATTCGGATAGTTTCAAAGATGAAGGGAATTTCAACAGTAAAAATCCAACTGAAGAAATGAGAAAATATAGAACAGGAGGAAAATACAAAGTCAGGCTTGCTTCGTATGAAGACCCGATCTGGTTTGATGTCAGCAAAGTAAAAGATCTGGGCAGAATAGAGCAATGGACAAAAGGGGGTTGGACCATATTTATTCTTGCAGGTTATAGTGACCTTGAAGAGGCTAAACAGGCGAATATACAAGCGATCAACAGAGGATTTAAGACAGCAGAAGTAGTGATCGATAATGGTGGAATCCTGGAAAGAATGAAACAGAATTAAATTTCAATTAAGCATAAAGTATATTCAAAGCTAAAGGAAAACACCGGTAAATTTTCTCATTTGCATTATTTTTTTATACCCAATATCAATGATCATTAGCAAAAGAAAGCTAAAGGTAACCCAGGTCACCATGGTCATAACTCTTTCATCAAGTACCGGCAAATGTAAAAATGAAGACTCTTCTCCGGAATATTGAATGGCAAAATATAGTCCTGTCGCACCCAGAATCACCAGAAATAGAATCCATTTTAACGGTAATATGACAGGTGCCTTCTGCTGAGATAATTCATCATGTATCCTTGTTTTCATTTGAACTATAAAGAAGTCGGAAGCTTTAATCGTCGCTCCTTTTTTAAGTCTTACATCCAATGATTCAGCGGATTGATATGCCTTCAGAAATGCCGTATCCGATTGTAGCTTATCCTCCACTTCCTTTATTTCTTCAGGAGAACATTCCCCATCTAAATATTTCCAAATCAATTCTTCCATGATGTGTTTGGTTTATATTTTCTTATAAATTTATACTTTTTCAAAATATTTATCAGCATGTTTTGTCATTTCTTTTCTGGCTCTGAATAATTTTATTTTTACATTGCTTTCAGTCAGACCTGTTAATGCAATGACTTCCCTGATGTTCTTCTCCTCAAGATAAAACAAAGAAATCACCATTCTTGATTCATCATCCAGATGCCTCATCAACAATTGTATTCCTTGTTTGGTTTCATCATAGTGAATGTTGTCATCAGCCATATCTTCATTTGCCAACTCATATTCCCCTTCCAAATCAACGTGTTTTCTCACTTTTCGTTTGTAATCAATGGCAGTTCGAAAGGCTATGGTATAACACCAGGCTTTGAATGATGATTTAAGCTTAAAATTTTCAATAGCTTGTATCACTTTCATTACAGCATCCTGTGTTGCTTCTTCCGCTTCGTCTGTATTCAAAAGGACCTTGTAACACACATGGTACATAAACTGCCCATATCTGTCCACAAATGTATTTACAGCTTTCCTGTCTCCTTCACGAAGCAATCTAACCATTCCTTCATCCACCGCAGGAATATCCATATTCTGAATCATATGACAATATACGTAAAATACCTTATTCCGGTTACAATAAATTTTTCAAAATATGAATGCATGATAGATGATAGATATTTAATATCATGTAATGATTAATTATTTTTTATTCAAACTTGTAACCTGATTTCTTTTTAATCCGTAATGCATTTGAACAAATAAAACTTTAAATATTATGGCAAGCGAAATCATCGGGACAATAGGAATATTCTTAACCCTTATTGTTTTTTTAGTTACTTATTTCAGAACACGGCATATCGAAAGAATGGCACTGATCAAAAATGAAAAAACAGCGACTATTTTTAATGTTAATAAAAGTGATAGCAATGGAGCATTAAAATTAGGATTATTGTTGCTGTCTATCGGAATAGGTTTGCTCATTGGTCTTCTTATTGACAACGCATTGGGTACAGAGCCTGCAGCTACATTTGTCAGTATACTTATCTGTGGTGGCATTTCTTTAATTTTTTACCATAACTACGTAGAAAATAAAAACAAATCCAAACAAAAAGATGAAGACCTGCTGGTATAAACCACTTCATTCAAGATTATACAGCCCATTCAGAATATTCTGATTGGGCTGTCTCTCTATTTCAAGAAATTATATCTAATTAACATACAGATATACGCTCATTTTGTAAGATGAGATGTGTTTTTCAAGGCAATGGTGTTAAATCATCATTTCTGGCTTCACCCAGGTATCAAATTCCTTTGAAGTGACATACTTAAGCTCAAGTGCAGCCTGTTTAAGAGTAATACCATCTTTATGAGCTTTTTTGGCAATCTCAGCCGATTTGTCATATCCTATTTTTGTATTTAATGCCGTCACCAGCATGAGTGAGTTATCCAGATTAAATTTGATCCTTTGTAAGTTGGCTTCAATACCAATGGCACAATGTTCATTGAAGCTGATACATGCATCTCCAATGAGATTGGCTGACATCAGAAAATTATAGATCATCATTGGCTTGAATACATTGAGTTCAAAGTGTCCGCTCATACCTCCTATATTTACAGCAACATCATTACCCATCACCTGTGCCATAGCCATTGTGAGTGCCTCAGATTGGGTAGGGTTTACCTTTCCAGGCATTATTGAAGAGCCAGGCTCGTTTTCAGGAATTATAATCTCGCCTATACCGCATCTGGGGCCGGAAGCCAGCATTCTGATGTCATTTCCAATTTTCATTAGAGATACAGCTACAGTTTTGAGTGCTCCATGAGCTTCCACTATCGCATCATGTGCCGCCAGACCTTCAAATTTATTTTTACCCGTAATAAATGGCAAACCTGAAATTTCAGCTATCTTTTTAGCCACCAACACATCGTATCCCTTTGGCGTATTTAGTCCGGTTCCTACTGCTGTACCGCCAAGAGCTAGCTCTGACAAATGTTTGTAAGAGTTTTTTATCGCTGCTATCCCATGTTCAATCTGTGACACATATCCGCTGAGTTCCTGTCCAAGAGTCAATGGCGTAGCGTCCATAAAATGGGTCCGTCCTATTTTGACTACTTTCATGAATTTTTTTGATTTCGCCCTTAATGTTTCTTTAAGCACTTCCAGACCGGGTATAGTCACTTCTGCCAATACCTTATAAGCGGCAATGTGCATTGCTGTTGGAAATGTGTCATTGGATGACTGCGATTTATTGACATCATCATTTGGGTGAAGCACTTTTTTATCATCACCAAGTGAGCCGCCGTTGATGACATGGCCTCTGTTGGCTATGACTTCATTAAGATTCATATTGGACTGTGTACCTGATCCGGTCTGCCACACAACTAAGGGAAATTGCTCATCAAGTTTGCCTTCCATTATTTCATGACACACTTTCTCAATAAGTTCTCTTTTGCTTTTTGATAAAACTTTCAAATCAAAATTAGCTTGTGCTGCTGCCATTTTGAGCACCGCAAAAGCACTGATAATTTCTTTAGGCATACGATGTCCGCCTATTTTAAAATTTTCGGAAGATCTTTGGGTTTGTGCTCCCCAGTATTTATTTGAAGGGACATCTATGTATCCCATACTGTCCTTTTCTTTTCTGAACTCGCTCATGATGTGTTAAAATATTATTATTCAATTTCAAAATGCAAA
>JACMLK010000173.1 GCA_014379665.1 Saprospiraceae bacterium
AATAGTGTTGAGCACAACCGAACAAAATCCACCGGTAATTGATCCGGAGATGGTAAAAGAATTTGTAAAAGTAGCACATAGAGACTTTGACAAAGTAAAAGAAATGCTGGATGAACAACCGTTATTATTGAATGCTGCATGGGATTGGGGTGGTGGTGATTTTGAAACTGCTATCGGCGCAGCAGGCCATATGGGACTAAAAGATATAGCAAATTACCTGATTGAAAAAGGAGCCAGAACAGACATTTTTGTGTTGACTATGCTTGGGAAAACGGACATAGTCAAGTTTATGCTTAGTGAGTATCCTATTTTACTTAATTCATTCGGTCCACATGGTTTTACGTTATTGCATCATGCAGAGAAAGGTGGGAAGGAATCAGAAATATTATACCACCATTTAAGGTCACTTGGGTTGAATGACACCCACAGGAAACTATTTTAATCCAATGATATAAAAATAATTGTTATTTTTATTCCTTTAAAATGTACACAGTTGTAGAATAAAAATGGAAATACAACATTTAGAAAACGGCACCAAAGGTAAATTTTATATAACACTAAATGGAAAAGCTGCTGCTGAAATGACTTATGTTTGGGTTGGGTCTTCTAAATTTATCATTGAACATACTGAAGTAGATGAGCTACTAAAAGGCAAAGGAGCGGGCAAACAAATGTTGCAAAAAGCGGTCGAATTTGCCAGAACGAAAGGCGTAAAAATTATACCCCTTTGTCCATTTGCCAAAAGTGTATTTGATAAAGTAGATTCATTTAAAGATGTATTATAAAATCTGAAAGTTATGGATATAAAAAATGTAACAAAAGAATATTCAAATGGTGAAATCACCGTAGTGTGGCAATCCGCTAAATGTATTCATTCGGGCAATTGTGTTCGCAATCTATCTTCCGTTTTTAAACCACAAAACCAACCCTGGATCCAGATGAATAATGCCGGTACTGATGAAATCATAGAGGCAGTACACAAATGTCCTTCCGGTGCATTGAGTATTAAGTAAAATACATTTAATTCAATTTGAGGAATGAATTAATCATGAATAAATATGTAACGCCAGCTTGTTTTTTGCTTTATATCCTGACATTCCTGAACTTTTTTTTAATCGGGGGATTATTCGTAAAAATTACAGGAGCCGCTGAAGGACAAGGTATGGCTGCCGGTGCCATGGTTTTTACTTACGGCCTGGTGTTTGCTTCCTTAGCACTAATAACTTCTTTAATAATTGTGTCACAGGCAAACCCAAAGTTCATTTCGAAAACCAACAAACTTCTTGGAATAGGTCTATTTCTTATTATCTTATATATGACCTTCTCATTTTACAATTCAGCTAATATACAATAACTTCATTGGGTTAAGCATCACTAACCCGGCTTCTCTTCTTCCTGGGGTATAATCCCTGTTTGTTTGCCAAAATAATCTACAAAAAGTTGCATATCGTTGGACAGTTGTTTATTATTGGTCGCCTTGAAATAGGTTTCAGCAAGCGCCCTCAAGGACTGGAAAACAAACCGATCCATCTCTTCCACCTGCATCTCAGTAGTCCATAGATCTATCTTTAGGGTATCTTTATATTCTTTGTCAAATAATGACAACATCATCGCCTTGCATTCAGAAAAATTTTCACCATCAGGATTATCATTTGATTTCCAGTGAATGGTTTCAGGGTGTTTGTCTTCGTTCAATCCTATGGCTATCTCAATTTTTGATTTTTTAACGATTGGTTTATTCACTTGCTCTTGTTTAATATTTTATGAAGGTGTTACAACAGCCTGAAGTGCTGCTGATTCAAATACATAGAAACCTGGATCCTGTTTCTGACTATAATATAACATGGCTTTGGCTACACTGGATGCATGAATCGGCCTGTATTTTCTAAGTGGACCATTAAATATAAAAGATAGATTTTTACTGATCCATGTAAAAATCTGCTCTCCCAACCGGGTTTCTTTTCTGTCACCAAGCAATAAAGATGGCCTCAAAATAAGGACCGATTTAAATGGGAGTTGGCTGATATCCTGCTCCAGTTTACCTTTGACTTTTGAATAATACACCATCGAAGCCGGATCAGCGCCCATAGATGAAATCAGTATGATTTGCGATACCTGATTGGCTGAGGCCACTCTGGCTGCTTCGTAGCTATAGGTATAATCTACTCTGTAAAAAGCTTCTTTGCCTCCTGCTTTTGCCATGGTGGTGCCTAGACAGATAAACACGTCATCTCCTGTGATGTCATCCTTTACCGCAGACATATCATTAAAATCAATTACAAATTGTTGTAATTTGGTGTGTTCAATATCCAATTTTTTCCTAACAAATATTTTCACGTAACGATATGATACCGAACCCAATAATAATTCCAATAGTTCAGTACCTATGAGTCCTGTACTCCCGAATACCAATGCCGTTTTATTTAAAACTGTCATACAATGATTTAAGAGAGCGCCTGACTTAAGTCGTCCACGATGTCCTTTGCATTTTCAATGCCAACAGACAATCTTACCAGACCATCAGTAATTCCGTTGGCTTCGCGTTGTGTTTTATCCACATTGAGATGCGAGCTGCTAGCCGGATGAAGTACCAAAGTATCCACATCCCCCAGAGTAGGAGCCAAAGTACAAAATTTTAATTTATTGAGTATTTGTAATACATCTTTCAAACCGGCATCAATTTCAAAACTTAACATTCCACCGAATAAATTCATCTGACTTTTCGCTACTTCGTGATATGGATGTGAAGGTAATCCGTTATAATTGACTTTTAATATCTTTGGATAGTTCTCCAGAAATTCAGCTACCAGTAAGGCATTTTGACTGTGTTTTTCCATTCGGATAGCCAGTGTTTTTAATCCATTATTGATAAGCCACGCATCCCATGGATTGCACGTAGTACCAAGTAATTTTAACGTCGTCCAGATTTGCTTTTTGAGTTCGGGCTTATGACCAATGATGACACCGGATATGGAATTGCCATGACCATTCAGATATTTGGTGGTGGAATGGATCACAAAATCCACGCCGAGTTTAAGTGGTTGTTGTA
>JACMLK010000174.1 GCA_014379665.1 Saprospiraceae bacterium
ACTACCAATGAGAAAAAAAGAATCTGAAAATGATTACCGTTATTTTCCTGACCCCGATTTACCCCCAATTGTGCTGACAGCTGACTATTTAAATGAGATTCAACAGGAACAAAACACTTTACCAATCGATGTATATCTTGAACTGCGTGATAAATACCAGTTGTCTCATGCTGATGCCGAACTCCTCACAGAAAATAAAACATTTGCAACTTATTTTACTGAAGCCGCATCCTTATCCGTTAATCAGAAAGATCTTAGTGAACTATTGATTCAAAAAATTATACCTTATATTCGTACAGAAAATCTGACTTTAGAGAGTTTGGGAGATAT
Source organism: Saprospiraceae bacterium (assembly GCA_014379665.1). Taxonomy (GTDB): domain Bacteria; phylum Bacteroidota; class Bacteroidia; order Chitinophagales; family Saprospiraceae; genus OLB9. The sequence continues at coordinate 331 of JACMLK010000174.1, forward strand.
GAATGACATAATAATTTTTGTAACCTTTATCAATAATGGAAGGATATCAAAGTCGATGGCTTATCAGCATGTTTTTCCGGAATGGATTTTGGACATCAGCCAAAACCCTGAAGAAATAGCATTTTCCAAAGAACTATTACAGAGTACAAATCAGGATTTTCTGGACCCAATCATTTATGAAGTCATCAATAATCATCCGGATAAAGCATCGGAATACCGAAAAGGAAGAAAAGGACTACTCGGATTTTTTATGGGTAAAGTAATGCAAAAATCAGGTGGCAAAGCTGACCCCAAAGTATTACAGGAGAAAGTAGTGAAAGCACTTTCCTGATAAGTAAGATAATATCCTTTTACCAGGTCACCAAACTAACACCACTTTACCCGTAGATTTTCGCGACTCGAGAAAATCATGTGCCAGCGCTATATCTGCAGCTGGAAAAACCTGACTTACATGTGGTTTGATGATGCCTTTTATTGCCAGCGTTATGACCTTATGCAATACTTCATTGAAAACATTTGATCTGAAGTCTGCAATTCGAAGCATGTTTATGGTTATTATTGATTTGGATTGCATCAATAATGAGATTGGAGAGAACAATCCGAATCCCCAGGCCAGACTCAGCAGTTTGAGTTTATTTTTTCTTGATTCCAACTGTTCAGCAGCTCCATAACATACCATTTTACCACCCGGAGCAAGAAGTTTAACCCCTTTCGCAAATGCAGTGCCTCCCAAACTATCAAAAACCACATCCAACATGTGGCCTTTATTTTTGATCTCTGCATAAAAGTCATTTTTAGTATAGTCAAGACAATAATCTACGCCAAGAGATTTAATATATTCCTGTTTGCCTGTAGAAGCAGTACCATAAATAATGCAACCCCGATATTTGGCTAACTGTACCAGCAAACTGCCCACCCCACCGGCTGCAGCCTGTATAAGTACTCTGTCGCCCTTATGCAACGTGACACTGTCTTCTGCGCAATAATATGCTGTGCAAGCCTGTGTGGCCAATACAGTGGCCGCGGCCATATCCATTTCATCAGGCACAACGGCTACACCACTCCTGTGTGAAGTCACATATTCCGCATAACCACCGAATCTCGTCATAGCGACCACTTTTTGTCCAATAGAAAATTCCGGTACACCTGAACCTAATCCGGCTATTTCTCCTGACACATCGTAACCTAATACCGCAGGATTTTTTGGTGCATCGGGATACATCCCGCGACGGGCTATAACATCTGCAAAATTTAAACCTGAGTATCTGACTTTGATCAGCACTTCATCTTGCTTTGGAGTTGGTATTAAGGTATCTCTTATTTCAAATGCTTGATTGGAATCACCGTGTTTCACCAGGTAAATTGCTTTCATGGTATTATGAATTTAATGTCAAAATGTAAATAAACAAAAATTATCATGCAATCTTTTATAACACATGAACATATTTGGAAAAAATTTATCTTTGATGAAGATTAAATCACTCATGCTATATGAATGCTTCAATATTTCTCATTCAGGTGCAGAAAATGTCAACCATCATGGTGGAAACCCTGCCGTTTATTATAAAAAACCGACTTTGGGAAGGCTTTTTAAAACATAAATTAGTGTTAATCCTCAGTATTATTGCTGCCATCACGATACCATGGTCCCTCATAAAGTATGTGGCATCAAATACAAAAGAGCTATATTCGGCCAACTTTGAATCTAATAATGTTGCCACCGCATCTATACAGAATGCTATGAGTTTTTCTTCTCTTTTTGAAGGCAGTAATAAATATATCCTTATTATCCTTATCCAAATGTTGGTGGTGTATTTTTCAAACAAAACTATTGAGCATTTGTCCGGTGTAGTCATAAAAATGTTGGTGCCGGAATTGATACAATCGCAATGGAGAGTGATCGTTGTTTCTGTTAGGAATTGGGTGCTTGAATTGATTATCGGGATTGGGATTGCTGTTGTTATTGGTTTCTTTGGTGCGGATTTTCTGGAAGACTGGTTGATGTGGATTGTACAGTGTTACTTTGTCGGATATCTTTTTATGGACAATTACAACAATACTTTTGGATTGAAAATTAAAGAAAGTACGACTATAATACGACGTCATGTTGGTGCCGCCTTGATCATAGGTTTAGTGGCAAAAATATTATTTCTTTTACCTGTTGCCGGTCTTATTATTGCGTCTTTTATCTGTTCAGTATCCGCTACATGGTATATGCATACCAGCGATGATGCCCATGCAGGTCATGAAGCATTTGTTTGATTGAGTTTGCTAATTATTGGTTATTCCATCGTTGTTCAAATAGAATAAAGTATGAATTTTAATGATTCAAAAGCATTGTTATAGGGATACCTTTAATAAAATATATACAAAATGAAACAATATTTTTTATATATACTACTAATGATGTATACTATTGGTGTCAAGGCACAACATGTACATGTATATAATGCAGAAAATAAAAATGCATTGGAAAATGTGTTCATTTCTGATATCAAAAGTTTAGTAAACACCATTACGGATAAATATGGCCGGGCAGATATTGCTCCATTTGCTTCCTCCACCTCCATATCATTCTCCCTGATTGGTTATAAGTCTGTTAATTACAGTTTTGACGAACTTTTTCAAATGAAATTTCAGATAGCCCTTGAAGTTGAATCATTAGAGCTTGAACAGGTGGTCGTATCAGCTTCCAGATGGAATCAATCATCCCGTGATATACCTTCAAAAATTATTTCCTTAAATCCATCTGATTTTGCATTTAATAATCCCCAAACTGCTGCGGATCTGCTTGGCCACAGCGGCAAAGTTTTCATTCAAAAAAGTCAGCAAGGAGGCGGTAGCCCAATGATAAGGGGTTTTTCTGCCAACAGATTGATATACGCTGTTGATGGTGTCCGAATGAATACAGCTATTTTCAGGTCAGGTAATATTCAGAATGTCATTTCACTGGATGCTTTTGCCACAGAAAGTGCTGAGGTGCTTTTTGGTCCCGGTTCTGTCATATACGGAAGTGATGCCATTGGTGGTGTGATGGCTTTTCAGACTCTTACACCCAGACTTTCTACAAATACCGGTCAAACAATTGTTTCCGGTAAAGCAGTTGCCCGATATTCTACTGCCAATGAAGAAAAAACAGGGCATTTTGACATCAATTTTGGTGGACAGAAATTGGCATCTGTAACGAGTGTGAGTTATAATAATTTCGGGGATCTAAGGATGGGCAGTAATGGACCAGATGATTACCTGAAATTATTCATTGTGGAAAGACAAGGTGATCATGACGTTAGTTTATCGAATCCGGATTCTTTGGTGCAAGCTCCTTCAGGATACAGTCAATATAATATTACTCAGAAAATTCGATTCCAACTCAATGACGATTGGGACATTCAATATGGATTGCACATCAGTGAATCGTCGAAAAATCCAAGATACGATAGGCATTTGAGACTGCGAAATGGACTACCAAGATATGGCGAGTTTGATTATGGTCCACAAACCTGGTCAATGAATCATTTGAAAATAACACATCGGGAAAAAAGTGGACTTTATGATCAGGGTACATTAAGACTGGCTTTTCAGAAATTTGGTGAAAGCAGAATTGATAGAGATCTCAATGAATTGGACCGACAAATCCAGACAGAATCCGTAGATGCATGGTCTGTTAATCTTGACCTGATCAAATCTTATCCTGATCATAAAAAGCTATTATATGGTCTGGAATTTGTAACAAATGATGTCACTTCTACCGGAAGTTATCAAAATAGTGTCACAGGTAAATCGAAAGACGGTCCTTCAAGATACCCTATGGCAACCTGGTCCTCCTATGGTGCTTATATAAACTATCAGCAAACATTATCGGAACAATGGTCAATTCACACTGGTCTAAGATATAATCAAATTGCCCTACACGCTATCTATGATACAACTTTCTTCCCATTGCCTTTTACAGAATCCAGTATTAATCAGGGGGCATTTACAGGAAGTTTGGGAATAGTATTCAGACCGCAAACTTCTTTATCAGTTCATGCAAACCTTGCTACAGGTTTTCGTGCACCAAACGTAGATGATACAGGCAAAGTATTTGATTCCGCTGTTCGAACAGTTACCATTCCTAATAAAGAAATCAAAGCTGAATTCGCTTATAATGCGGAATTGGGATTCATAAAAGTTTTTGGTGACAGAATAAAAATTGATTTAACCGGATATTACACTTTGTTAAAGAATGCAATGGTAAGAAGGCCATTTACCCTTAATGGTCAGGATAGTATAAATTATAAAGGTGAGTTGAGTCAGGTCCTGGCCGTCCAAAATGCGGCGGAAGCGGTCGTATATGGTATTCAGGCAGGAATAAATATTAAACTTTTTGCAGGATTGTCATTCAGATCTGATTACAACGTTCAGGTCGGAGAAGAAGAACTGGATAATAAATCAATCAGCCCTTCCAGACACGCGGCACCCGCTTTTGGTATGTCCGTAATAACATTTCAGAAAGGCAAATGGCATATAGAATTGAATAGTCAATACAGCACTGGCAGGACCTTCAAAGAATTGCCTGCAGAGGAACAGGGAAAACCAGAATTATATGCTAAAGATAGTGAGAATAAACCCTTTTCTCCATCCTGGCAAATCTATACTATACGTACGCAATATCAATTTAATAATAAACTATCTGCTACACTGGCTGTTGAAAATCTGACCGATCAGCGTTACAGACCTTACAGTTCAGGTTTAGCTGGCCCAGGCAGAAATGCTTTAGTTTCTGCATTAGTAAAATTTTAAAATTTAAATAAATTAAAAGATCAAACTAATAGCTTGAAAAAATTATTGGATATTATAGAATTGAAGGAATTTCAATACTTTTATTCTTCACGATTTATAAATCAACAAGGCATTTTAGTTAATTTTTTCTTATTTTAAATTTTAATTCAATTTATACTGTTATTTTTGTGTTTAAATATAAATAATTAAATAATATGAACATTTTTATCTCAGGAAAAACAATTTTAAAAAGTATAATTTTGACAGTTATCTTTTTATCAGTCAGTACAATAATGATCGCTCAGTCCAATGTGCCTGCCCAGCCAACTCCTGTGGCAGTATCAGATATTTCATATGCAGCGGAAAATGCAGGATGGCTTGTAAATCTGGATGAAGCATATACCAAATCAAAAGCTACAGGCAAACCGATCATGGCCAACTTTACAGGAAGTGATTGGTGTGGTTGGTGTAAAAGACTTACTGCAAATGTATTTGCCCATGAAGCGTTTAAAACCTGGGCAGAAAAAAATGTCATCCTCCTGGAACTTGATTTTCCAAAAAGAAAAGCAATGCCGGAAAATATTAAAGGCCAGAATGCAAGCCTTCAGCAGGCATTTCAGGTAACAGGTTACCCAACCGTATGGATATTTAATCTGGAAAAAAATGCCACATCAAATCAATATTCTATTGAGGCCTTAGGTAAAACAGGATATGCCAATAATGTGGAAGAATTTACTGTTGGGGTTGATCAGATGATTAATAAGTAATTATACCATATCTACAGCCGGAGTTTACTTTGGTTTGTTCTTTGGACCTTCACAAAATAATTGAAGGAAAAAAAGAAACTATAATCAGGACCAACAGCTGTATGATTATAAACGGCACAACTCCTTTATAAATATCTATGGTTTTGACTTCCGGAGGGGCCACTCCTTTCAGATAAAAAAGCGCAAAACCAAAGGGTGGTGTCAGGAAAGATGTTTGCAGATTGAGCGCAAATAAAATACCAATCCACAATGGATCAAGTTGAAACTTAATAAAGATGGGAGCTACCACGGGCACTATGATAAAGATAATTTCGATGAAGTCAATAAAAAACCCGGCTATAAAAACAACTACCATGACAAGAAATAAAAAATGATATGGACCCAACTGACTTGCCTCTACTGCGTTAACCAGCATTTTATCTCCACCTAATCCACGAAAAACCAGCGAAAAAGTCGCAGCACCAAGTAATATCATAAACACCATTGAGGTAAGATAAGTGGTTTCAATTGAGACAGTTTTCAGCAAAGAAAATGTAAGTTTCCTTTGAAAAACACTTAACAGAACTGCCCCCAGCGCTCCAACGGCGGCAGCTTCGGTTGGAGAGGCAATACCTGAAAATATCACACCCAAAACTGAAATAATCAGGACCATAGGATATATAAATGCTTTGGCAATCTTTTTAGCATAATTGTCCTTTTTGTATGCTCTGATCTCTTCTTCAGGTAAAGCAGGAGCTCTTTCAGGATATATAAAAGCATACACAATGATGTAAATAATATAAGCAAATACCAATAAAAAGCCTGGAATCACCGCTGCTCTGAATAAATCTCCGACCGGAACATTCAGCACACTTCCAAGCAAAACCAATATAACTGAAGGAGGAATAATCTGTCCAAGCGTCCCTGAACTTGCTATGACACCAGTGGATAACGTCACAGAATACCCTTTTTTTAGCATGATGGGCAGGCTGATCAAACCCATTGCTATCACTGTTGCTCCAACAATGCCGGTTGATGCTGCTAGTAAGGTACCCACTATAACCACTGATAACGCGAGACCACCTTTAACTTTACCAAACAATACACCCATAGATTGAAGCAGTTCTTCTGCTATGCCTGACTTTTCCAGCGTCAAACCCATAAAAACAAATAATGGCACAGCCAACAGTACATAGTTTTGGACGTTACCCATGATTCTTAAAGGAAGAAAATCAATAAAATCAGGAACGAATAATATCCCGACAATTACGGACAATCCACCGAGTAAAAATGCGACAGGATAACCGGTAAGGATAAACAGGAATATAGCAGCGAATAATAAAATCGCAATAATTTCAAGGTTCATTTTATCATTGTTTTCACTGAATCATAAATGATGACCAAAGCTTGCAAAAGGATCAGTATAAAGCCAATAACCATACAGAACTTCATAATGTACAAGGCAGGTAGCCCATCCGGATTTGGTGACCCTTCTCTGATATAAAATGAATTGGCTGCATAAGTATAACAAGTTTTAATGGCTACCAAACACCATGGAACAAGCAGGAATATGGTGCCCAATAAATTTGTCAACGCCTTCTTTTCCGGGCTGAAGTTCTGATAAAATACATCAACCCTCACATGTTTATCCATATGGAGCGTATAGGCACTACCAAACAAAAATATCAGACCAAATAAATGCCACTCCAATTCAATTATCCAATTGTAAGATTGATTAAAAAGGTAGCGCTGTATCACATCAATGCATATTAAAATTATAAGAGCCGAACAAAAGGTGGCGCTTATCCATCCTGCATATCGAATTAAACCGGTTATATATATTAAAAGCTTCTTCATACAAATAATTTAGTTAAAATACTGAAGCGATTTAACATTCCAAAAATAATTGAATTTTGAATCTAAACCAATCTGAGAATTACAATTTTCAGATTAAATGGTAAATATCGGTTTTTCGAAGATAATACATTATTTTCCTATGGAATAATAAAATTCTACTACAACATAAAATAAATGTTTATCATTAAATTTAGTGTTTATATAGAACCATTGTCAGTTTTTGACGATAATACAGTTATAAATGAGTTTGTATTTGCTACTTTTGCAAAAAATCTTTTGTAGCGAAGCAAGTCAAAAATTAATATAATTAACACTGATAAAAACTTCAAGAGAAATAAAATCATTAAACAAGTTTAATCAAGAAATATGAAATCTTTTTTTCCGACGTTTTTTGCGTCATGCCTGGGTGTTTTTGCAGCTTTTGCATTGTGTCTCTTTATTATTATTGGAATAGGAATATCCGGTATGTCAAAATCGACCGGCTTTAGTGATAATTCAATACTAAAACTAAAACTGGAAGGATTTATACCTGAAAAGACTGATAATGTGAGTCAGCAATCTATATTTATGGGTAGTACCGACGAATCAATTGGATTACGCCGGATCATACAATTGG
>JACMLK010000175.1 GCA_014379665.1 Saprospiraceae bacterium
ATAAAGTCTCCTTGTTTGGGAGCAAATATGATGTATTTAAATATTTCATCCTGATAAACAAGTGAAATACTTGCAAAGAATATCACACTTATACCAGCTCTGATGACATGCCAACGCAATTCTTCAAGATGATCCAGAAACCCCATTTCTTTATTATCATCAGTTTTGGCTGAGACTATTTTCTTTAAAATTCCGAACATCCTGAAATCATTAATCGGGCAAAGATACTAATTTGTATACAACACGAAGCAAAATAAAATTTATAAAGCATATAAATGATTTATAATATATTAATTTTGCAGAATGAATTTTTCATCCAAGATACTCGAAGAATCTGTCAAAGCATTATCTACCTTGCCGGGTGTAGGTAAGAAATCAGCATTAAGACTCGCTTTGCACCTTGTACAGGACAAAACATTGAAAGCCGCTAAATTATCAGCTGCCCTGAATCGGCTCGGATCAGATATTAAACAGTGTAAAACCTGCTGCAATATTTCGGATCATGATGTTTGCGATCTCTGTCTCACTCAAAATCGAAATAAGTATGTCTTGTGCGTAGTGGAATCAGCCAGAGATGTAATGGCAATAGAAGATACGAACCAGTTTAATGGTAAATACCATGTATTAGGTGGAGTGATCTCACCTTTGGATGGTATTGGGCCTGCCGATTTGAGCATAAGTTTGCTTGTAGATAGAATTTATGCTGAAAACATAGAAGAAGTCATCATGGCGATCAGCCCTACTATAGAAGGTGAAACCACCATTTATTATATCTCCAAACTGTTGACGGACATGAATGTGAAAGTAAGTATTATAGCAAGGGGTGTTGCTTTCGGAGGTGATTTAGAGTACGCTGATGAACTCACACTAGGCAGATCAATTGTATCAAGGTTACCGTACAATGTTCAATTTTAATTCATGTACCAATATGATATAGGCATTGTTATAGTTAACTATAATGTCCGACATTTTCTGATTCAATGTCTGCAGTCTGTCAGGAATTCCAAAATACATGAATTGAAAATTCAGGTTTGGGTGGTAGATAATGCATCGATTGATGGATCTGTCAATTACATTGAAAAATTTTATCCTGAAGTAAAAATAATTGTAAACCAAAACAATAAAGGATTTTCTGCCGCCAACAACCAGGCGTTAAAGCAACTGAATTCCAAATACGCTCTTCTTTTAAATCCTGATACCATACTGGAAGAAGATACCCTCCATAAGTGTTATTCGTTTATGGAAGCGCACCCGAAATCAGGTGCCCTGGGAGTAAGAATGATTGACGGAACCGGAAAATTTTTGCCGGAATCCAAAAGGCAGGTGCCCGACCTATGGAATTCGTTTTGTAAACTCACTTATCTTTCGGATATGTTTCCCACTTCCAGGAAATTCAGTGGCTATAATCTTGGATATCTGGCCGAAAATGAAATAAATGAAATTGAAGTCTTGTGTGGGGCATTTATGTTTATAAGAAGTCATGTGTTTGAAGAGATTGGTTGGCTTGACGAAGCATTTTTTATGTATGGAGAAGATATTGATTTTTCTTATCGGATAAAAAAAGCAGGATATAAAATTTTTTACTTTCCTGAAACAAGCATCATTCATTACAAAGGGGAGAGTACCAGGAAAAGCAGTCTGAATTATGTGAAGACTTTTTACGGAGCAATGCACGTGTATGTCAACAAACACTTTACAAAAGGTAATGCTGATTTGTTTTCTGCATTTATAAAATCAGCCATTTTTTTAAGGGCTATTGTCAGTGTCGTGTCCAGGTTGATAAAAGATTGGTTCTTACCCTTTCTTGATATTTTTTTAATCTGGTTTTTAATTACTAAAATAAAATATATCTGGGCAGCTTATTATTTTAATAATAAAGGCTATTATGACAGTACCAATATTGATATAATTGTTGGCATTTATTCATTAATCTGGGTCTTGTTTTTATGGTTGTCGGGACAGTATGATAAGAAAAAATCCTTAACAAATACGCTAACGGGTGTTTTCTCAGGTACTCTATTCATTTTGATTTGTTATGCGTTATTGCCGGAAAATATGCGAACAAGTCGGGTAATTATTTTAATTGGGGCTTTAATTACATTCTTTAATTGTCTCTTTACATCCATTTTTTCTACATTTATTGGTTCGTATTTTGGTAAAAATAAAGAGGTCCAGCAAGTTAATATTGTCATTGTTGCTTTCAAAGACGTGGCTGAAAAATTGATTCAAACGCTTAATCATTCAAAGATTTCTTATGAGAATATATACGTCGTGTCACCTCTGCCGGTGGGAAATGATTTCTATTACACCAATACTTTGCAATATTTACCAAAAATTGTAAAAGATTTGAAAATAAACGAAGTTATTTATAGTAATGAAAGCATGAGTATGAAAGAGATAATTCATTCCATGACAAGTATGAATGCTAAAGTTTCATTTAAGATTGGTGGCGATGATTCATTGAGTATTATTGGTAGTAATTCAAAACATGGTCAGGGTGAATTTTATAGCCTGGATATCTCATATAGGCTGTCAGAAAGCAGAAGTATGAAATTTAAGCGATTTTTTGATATCATATCATCATTGTTATTACTTCTTTTCTCTCCATTCATATTTGTCAGCAATAATTTTCGCTTAAGGTTTTTAAAAAATATTTTGTTGGTATTTACAGGAAAATTGACCATGGTTGGATATGGAGGTGATATCACTGACTATAGCTTTCTCCCTGAATTACCACGTGCTATCATAAAATATCCGTTGTCTTCCAAAATAATTCATTACACCGAAGATTACTTCAAAAAAATGAATATTTCTTATGCCAAAGAGTATAACTTTACAACCGATATGGTGGTATTGATGAATAATCTCTATAAATTATCCAACGCAACATGAAGGATTCAGATATATTGTTTTTAATCAAAGAAAAGTCCACAGCGTATCTGAATGAGATTATTTCTATCAGAAGACACTTTCATATGTACCCTGAACTATCTTTTGAAGAAAAAGAAACTTCATCATATATATGTCAGAAATTAAATTCAATGGGAATTTCCTATAAATCAGAAATAGGTGGGTATGGTATTGTAGCAACGATCAGGGGTAAATCCAATGACAGTGTAGTTGCACTTAGGGCAGATATGGATGCCCTACCCATTTTTGAGACAAATGAGATAACTTATAAATCCCAAACTGACGGGATAATGCATGCATGCGGGCATGACGTACATATGTCATCACTTTTGGGAGCAACCCGCATTCTGCAAGACATACGGGAATACCTCCCTTTTACTATTCGGATTATCTTCCAGCCTGGTGAAGAAAAGCTTCCCGGCGGAGCGAGTCTTATGATCAGGGAGAAAGTATTGGAAGGTCCCCGACCGGAATGTATTGTTGGCCAACATGTATTTCCGTCACTACCATCCGGAAAAGTTGGAATCAGGTCCGGATTATATATGGCATCTTCTGATGAGATTTATATTGAAGTTGTAGGGAAGGGTGGTCACGCGGCAATGCCTCATGAATGCACTGATACCATCCTTGCGGCAAGTCAGATATTGGTTTCCCTGCAACAGATTGTAGCCCGTAATGGTGACCCGTCTATTCCCACTGTATTGAGTTTTGGAAGATTTAATTCTGATGGAGGAGCTACCAACATAATGCCGGACAAAGTTTATTTAGCCGGAACTTTTAGAACAATGAACGAAAAGTGGCGTAGCGATGCTCACAAACTTATCTTAAAAATATCAGATGAAACAGCCAAAGCTTACGGAGTTGAATGCCAGGTTAAGATCGTCATTGGATATCCATGTCTTTACAATG
>JACMLK010000176.1 GCA_014379665.1 Saprospiraceae bacterium
CCGGGAATGGTTCTTTTTGTACTGAATCTATACATCCCCAACTGTCCTCTAACTATAACGTAAGAAAATAATTACCGGGATCCGGTATATCAAATAAAGGCGAAATATCCTGAGAAGTTTGATCACCAGCCGAAAAGAACCATTCCCGGGATACAATACTTCCCAGGCCAGAGATACTCACATCTGTAAATGTCTCACTACCCGGAATGCATACCACATCAGGTGCCCCGATAGCAGCACTAATTTTGCTTACTTCTATGGGAATATTTGTCTGAAAGGTATCTATGCATCCGTGGCGATCAGTCACCACCAATTGAGGACCTGGCAAAATACCCCCTTCCGAAAAAGTAACTATGGCTTCATTGCCTCCGGGATTGATAATGGTAAATTGACCCGGCAAGTATTCACTTTGAATCGCATCCTGAACAGTAGATGTAACTTTGACTTCTAATGGTGCACATCCTCTGATGGTATCCAATGTGTAGCTGGCTTCCAGGTCTACAATAAAGATGGAGTCTGTTCTGATATGTTCACAACCTGTTTCCAGACTTTTGCTGTAATGACTCAAAAAGTATAAACCTCTATCCGGAAATGTATAATTTGCCATTAAAGAATCTCTGATCGTGTCTGATACTGAGGAAGAAAGATGTACCACCCAGTAATATATGTCTGCTCCCCTGGATTGATTTAAAATGTCAATGGTGTATGGATCATCACAGTTATATTCAACAGAAAAAGCAGAAACGGGTTTAAAAACAACAATGTAGTCTTCAATGGTCAATTGATTACCGCAACCATTATGAAATGCTGTCAATGTAATGTCAAAAATACCAAAATCTTCAAAAGTATACGCAGGATTTTCTTCAAAAGAAAAAACATTGATATCGTTAAATGTCCATATCCATTCATCTGCATTACTACTCAAACTGGTAAATTGTCTCGAAACATTCAAACATTCTTCCAGTGGGGTAGCTGTAAAATTAACTACAGGTGGCGTGCCGCCCTGAATATAATTTTTTCTGATGATGGTATCTTTACATCCATAAACATTTTCTACTACCAACCTGATGTCCCAACTTCCGGTATCGATGACAGGAAATACCGGATTGCGTAATGTAGATGTGAATATGGCGGGATTGCCCACTTCCCAGGACCATGATGATATAGGTACATTTGAAATAATACTATCAGTAAGCACAGCATTAAATGGTATACAGCCTTTCTGGCCAAAAAATGGCAACCCAGCCTGGAATTTTGAAATGTCTATTTCCTGATCATTTTTAGTAATAATACAACCGTTTTCGCCCTTGAAGATAAGTGAAACACTATATTTTCCAAACTGATTTATTATAATATTATGGTTATCTCCCGTGAACAATGTATCCAGATCCGGACCATTGATTGTCCAGCTGAAGATACCATCAGAATCAGCATCTGATTTCAAAGTTACTTCTGCCGGTATCAGACAAGAAAATCCATTATTAATGTTAACGTTGACATTTGGCTCAGGAAGGACATTTATACACGGTTTGACAACTTCCTGCACACAAGACCCAATGTATTTTTTAAGTTTTATGGTAAAACATCCCGGAATACTGAAAGTATGTTCCGGATTTATGGCAGTTGATATAGTACCATCACCAAAATCCCATCTTACGCTATCAGCCACGTAATTTGACATATCATTCATCTTTATAGCCTGGTTGGCACATATTGCTTCTGAGAGAATGTCAAAATCGGTAATTCTGTTTGTTTTTATCACGTTGGCAAAAATTACGGTATCCAGACATGGACCCTTTTTAACTATGACTGAGATGGAATAATCTTTTGCTTCGTTATATTTTACTATTGGCGGATTGGCCCCGGTGTAGGTTTGTCCATTTCCCAAATCCCAGGTGTAAGTCGCCAGGGGATCAGGATCAATATTATCTATTTTTACATCCCATGGCAGATCACAAGCTGATAGATAGGTGTAATCCAGCCTGACTGTGGGTGAATTGGTGACTTTGACGACATTAGGTTTGGTAATGATGGCTACGCAACCTTTTTCGTCCACAATGGATAAGGAAGCTGAATAATTTCCACCTGAATTATAACTTGTGGATATCTCGAGTAGAGAATCTGTCGTGGAGATGATATTGGCTGATCCGCCAATGTCCCACAACCATGATGATATGGAGCCGTTTTTTGATATAGATAAGTCATTGAATATTACGCTGACAGGACTACAGCCTTCTATGATATCGACATTGAAATCTGCTTTTGGATTTTCATACACTTTAATGATTTTCTCCTTACAGGTCGTTGATGATGCGCCTGTTGATGTTTTGATGGTTAAACATATGGTATATTGTCCCGGTGTGTTAAATATTATTCCGGGATTTTGTTTAGCTGAAAATATGCCTCCCAAATTCCATTGCCAACTCACAATATTTCCTGATGATGATGTGGACTTATCCGTAAAACTTACAGCCAATAAACCACAACCCTCACTTTTATCAAATATAAAATCAGCATTTACCTGACTGAAAGTAAATGTGGAAATACAAAGAGCCAATGAAGTCAGCAGGACTTTAATTAAGGTGCACATTATTAGTTTTATGACAAACCAAAAAAAGAGTATGTTTAAATTTTCATGTTTGAGCGAAAGCGAGCAAATTTAATTTTAGACAAGGCTTGTTTTGCAGCCGTAGCCGGCAGCTACGGCGAAAAAATATAACGCAGTATAAAATAAAAATTGCCGCTTGCAAGC
>JACMLK010000177.1 GCA_014379665.1 Saprospiraceae bacterium
AAATTTACGGATACCAAAAAAATGATCATTATCGAATAATGCCTTAATGTAGAATTGTGTTAAGATTGAAATAGATGTAAGAGCCACTTCAAATTTTGTTGTGGCTCTTTACTTTTTCATTTAGTTCTTATAAAAATGTCGTTAATTTGCATCAAATATATGAAATATGAGTGCCAGATCGGGTATGTCAAAACTTCAAATTCACCCCAATACAATAAGACAGGTATTTTTTCTTGCGTTACTTATTGTTTTGGGTTTGATTATTTTGGGGGAATTGTACTTCATGTTGGCTGCCTTTCTTGGTGCAATCACACTTTATGTGATCCTCTTATACCCAATGAAATATCTGGTTATCATTAAAAGGTGGAGACCCTGGATTGCATCTTTAACGTTAATGTTTGTGTCACTGGTTATTATGGTGATCCCATTAATTTATTTGACGGCAGTGGCTGTAGATCGCATTACTCCTCTGATTCAAAATCCGGCCATAGTTAATGAGGTGTTTGGTCAGGTTCACCAATATTTATTGACAAAATTTAATCTGGATGTCCTGAATGCTGCCAATGTTCAAAAAATCAGTGGTGAGTTGATTCCAATTGGCCAGAAAATGCTGGGAGGTACATTTTCGGCAATAGGAAATATATTTCTGATGTATCTGGTTCTATATTTTTTATTGGTGCAGACAAGGGATGTGGAAAAGTGGATGAGAATGCATATTCCTTTCAAAACAGCCAATGTAAAAAAAATATTAATGGAGATCAGGAGCCTGGTATACAGCAATGCTTTGGGCATTCCGATTGTGGCTTTCATTCAGGGTTTGGTAGGACTAATCGGATACTGGATTTTTGGGGTAGAAGAATTTATTCTTATGGGTATATTGACGGGTATAGCCTCAGTCATTCCAATTGTTGGCGCATTAGTTATTTATTTACCTCTAGCTGTCTATCAGTTTGCCATAGTCAGTTCATGGCAGGGCATAGGTGTAGTTTTATGGGGATTAATAGTGATAGGATCTGTTGATAATGTGGCGAGATTTATGGTTCAGAAAAAACTGGCTAATGTACATCCTCTGATTACTTTGCTTGGAGTGATTATTGGTATTAATTTATTTGGTTTTCTGGGTGTGATTTTCGGACCTTTGATGCTTTCTGTCTTTATAGTACTGGTCAAAATATATATTGACGAATTTGGGAAATCTGATGCAAATCACCCTTCGTCAATCGTTTGATAATTATACAATCTACTATAATATATTACAAAAAAAAAGATGATGCTATTCAGCACCATCTTTTTTTTCTCAAATAATCAGGCAGTAATTTTATTTGCAGGATTCTTTAAGTGCCAGCAATTCTTCTTTACTATTGACAATGACAGTAGTGCGGTCTTCAAGAATTACACTTAACGGAAATACCAATTCTGGTTTTTCTGTGGAATCAGGGTTGTTCTTTTTCCATTCTCTGATGGCTAACTGAAGTTTTCTTTTGTCTTCTTTACTATTTAAAGTGACAATCGTTCCATCAGGTAATTCAATGCTGAATGGGAAGGCAGGTCTGAAGCAAAGTTTAGGTCTGTCATTATGACCTGCAGGTCCATGTGTTCCAAAAAAGTCTTTTCCACAGGCAATCCTTAGTTCTTTTTGCTGGGTTGCATCTTCTACAGTAATGACTTCACCATCTTTGTTGATCACTTCATAAGGAAAAGCAAAAGAAGGTCTGATTCGGACTCTTGGATTGTCTTTTCTCCAATTTTTAACTACCAGTTTTAGGGCTTCATAAGAGTCAGCTTCTGCTGTACTTCCATCAGGAAAAGCCACTGTGACAGGAAATACCAATTCATAACATCCGAACCGACCTAAATTGGCTGCTTCCTGTGTTCTGAATACTGTTTCTTCAGCATAAGTTTCTGCTGTTGCATCATCAATAGAATCTGAAGTGTCTGAACATGAAGTTCCAAACAATCCTAAAGCGAGGATAAATAACCATTGAAATTTTACAAGATTCGTTTTCATAAGGATTAAAATTTTGATAATTTAGAATAAAATGTTTTACGCTTATATAAGTTTGCTGGTTGATTTTTGTACTCGGTTAAATGACCAAATAAATTAAAATTAATTTTCTTATAATGTGTAAAATATTAATATAGAATTATTTAAAGCCATTTGTCTATTCAAGTTTTAATAATCG
>JACMLK010000178.1 GCA_014379665.1 Saprospiraceae bacterium
ATATGTGACATGGCATCCGGATATTCGAATTGTTCTGAAGAAATATTTTTTATTTTCTATTGAACCACCAGCCGAGCCAGGCTCCTGCTAATGCCCAGGAAACTACAGCATCTATAAGATCAGGTATCGAATTAGTCTCAAACCATATAGAATTAGTATACGAAGTAGTCAGATAACTAATCAAACCCACCACGATGGCAGAAATGACAGTAGTTTGCATGGTTATATTTGGAATTTTCATTAAAAGCCAAGAAAGCAGCCATACGGCTACGACATCTACAAGTAATCCTCTGGCCATATTCATCCCCATTCCCGCATTGTAAGCTTTGTGATAAGAAATCTGTGCCCAGGGTTTGCCCATGCATGTTTCCATCAGTTTTTCCTGTTCTTCCGGGGTTGCTCCCGGAGCGTAGGTAGGAAGAAAGTAAGTTCCGTCTTCAGACAACTGACTAGATAAGACTGATAGAATGGTATCCTGGTTTGCGGTGTACATTTGAGTAGAACCATGCACATTGAGCATTGCCCAGGATAAAAACTGCCAGATAAAAACTAAAAGGCCCCCGACTAAGGCTCCGATAATTAATTTACTGTTCATAATATTGATTTGTTTTAAAATGATTGAAAGCAAATTTTTGATTGGGGGGATTCATCTAAAAATTCTTGAGCTAAGTGCTCTGTCCAAATAAAAAATTTAATGAAATGTTGTTCTTTTTCCAAATATCTGCGTTAAAAATACTCGCCATAGCTATGCTATGCCTGTGTTTTTTGCCTTGATCTTTAAAAAAATAACTGCCATTATAATTTAAATCTTTATCTGGACAGAGCACTAATTTTGTAAAAGGAATATAGATACAAATGTCTGAGATCATAAACCATGTAGGGTGAGGTATAAGCACTAAATTAATAACTCCAAAAACGGTCCAGATTATGCCCGTTGTCAACACAAGTCCGTTAATACCGGAGACAGCAAACTTTGCAATAAACCAACCTGAAATTAATGCTCCGACAGCATGTGCCAATAATGCTATAATAAAATTGCCTGTACTGAGTTTTCCTATATTTTCTTTTAACGATTCCATATTCCCCGCATCCATGCCTTCCGGGAAAGGGAATATTATCGGGCTTACATATTCAATACACATTACTAAGATACTGCCAATAATAATTGCAACTACAACTATAAGAATATTTTTAAGTGTAGGGCTCATAATGGCATAAATGAAGCACAAATATAAAATTATAATTCACTTGTAATACAAGATTGCAAATAAAATTTCTAAATATTTAATTCCTGTAAAACCGTTTAAAGACTGATATAATGGTAATTTATGTGAAATTGTATTATCCAAAAATAAAATAGGAGTGACTGCTGTCTTTTTCTTACCTTTGAACTTGTTTTGTGATTTATACACACATGAATTAGGTATGAAAATAGGAATAACAATAGGAGATATTAATGGCATAAGTCCGGAAATTATCATCAAAGCACTTACAGACCCAAGAATATTAAAAACATTTACCCCTGTGATATATGGTTCCTATAAAGTGATGTCTTATCATAAAAATATAGTGAAAGACTCTATAGTGAGTTTTCATTCTGTCAATAATGGCAAACAGGCTGTTCAGAATAAGGTAAATCTGGTCAATTGCTGGGATGACAATATTAACATCACGTTGGGTAAAGCTACAGCAGACGGAGGTAAATATGCCTATCTTGCTTTAGATAAAGCACTCCAGGATATAAAAGATGGGAGTATAGATGCTATAGTTACGGCCCCAATCAATAAACAAGCCATGAAACTGGCAAATTTTCCATTTGCGGGCCATACCGAATATTTTTCTCATAATGATGATGAAAGACAGAGTTTGATGTTTATGGTAAGTGATGCGCTCAAAGTAGCGCTCGTTACCAATCATTTACCTCTTTCATTAGTAGCAGGCAGTATTACCAAGGAACTAATTATTGAAAAACTTAAGATACTCAACAAGACATTGATCATAGATTTTAATCTGGAGAGGCCGGTAATAAGTGTATTGGGTTTAAATCCTCATGCATCAGATGATTCAGTGATTGGTGACGAAGAAGAAAGAATCATTAGACCTGCCATCATCGAAGCCAAAAAACAGGGTATCATAGCAGCAGGACCTTATTCGGCAGATGGTTTTTTTGGAAGTGGTTTGTGGAAAAAGAGTGATGCCGTCTTGGCTATGTATCATGATCAGGGGTTAATTCCATTTAAAGCATTGTCCTTTGGTAGCGGTACAAATGTGACTGCCGGTCTTACTTTTGTACGCACATCACCGGATCATGGGACAGCGTATGATATAGCAGGAACAAATGTTGCTGATGAATCATCCCTCATTCAGGCGATCTTTACTGCTGTGGAAATAGTGAAAAACAGAAAGGAATATCATGCCTCCCGGGAAAATGCACTGGTACGTCGAGAAAAACAAACTGCCGGCCTGAATGAATAATATATTCTTGCAAACCTCAGAATCAGACCTCACATGAAACTGATCCCTGAAGGTATTTTATTAGGCCTGACACTTACTATTCTGCTTGGGCCTATTTTTGTGGCATTAACTCAAACCGGAATTCAAAGAGGTATCAGAGCTGGCATTTCTGTCGGCACAGGTATCTGGACCAGTGATCTCCTGGTGATCACTGTAAGTTATTTTTTCATTCAAAAGATAGATTTTCTTATCCGGAACAACCAATTTCATTTTTGGATGGGATTGACAGGTGGTATTATCTTAATTATTTTTGGTTTGATATCGCTTTTAAAAAAAACAACTGTTGAGGTGGAAATTCCTGCATTTAATGCAAAATCCTATGTCGGATACTGGACCAAAGGATTCATAGTAAATTTCTTTAACCCCTTTACTTTTGTATTTTGGGTTGGAGTCATGACTACTTATGTCATTGGTAAGGGAATAGACGGAAGGGACACTATCATCCTTTTTGGAAGTATCATGATAACCATAATGACCACTGATTCATTAAAAGTGATATTAGCTAAATTGATAAGATCAAAACTGAAGCCAAATCATATATTGCTATTTGGTCGAATAGCTGGAATTTTATTAATGATATTTGGCATTGTCATATTGGTGAGGAGCAATGTGATGTAATTTGCTGAATTGCTAATTTGTCGGATTTGTCGGATTTGTTAGATTTGTTAAGTTGGGGATTTGAGCATAAAATACAATGTACTTCACACGTTTTACCTTTACCCCTAATTGATGTTTTTATTTTATTGAACCAATATTTCAATGATTTCACTTTTTGCAGTATCCGAATTAAGGATAATTATTTGCTTTTTGCCTTTGTACATGTAAGACAATGCAATTGTTGCCGGTGGATTTCTTCCCATATCATCAGCATGCAAAAGAAGGAAATTTTTTCCTTCATTGTTCAATTTTAAAGTGAATTCGAAAGGTTTTCCAGATATCTGAAGTTTTTCAATGATCCAATCGCCGTTGAAACTAAGGGAAACAACATCTTTATCAATGATCTTATGGTCATACACTTTAAAATCTGCAATAAAACTGTCTACCTTGATGGTTCGTGTAGCCGTAATGACATTTCTTCCTTTGACAACCGTAGGTAAAGCGGTCACTACAGGATCGGAAGC
>JACMLK010000179.1 GCA_014379665.1 Saprospiraceae bacterium
CCGGCCACTTTGGGACATTCATCTTCATTATCCGAAACACCATCAGCATCCGAATCAGGACAGCCATTAAATTCTTTTAGTCCATTTTGATCGGGACATTTATCCAGGTAATCCGCAATATTGTCTCCATCTTTGTCAGGACAGCCATTCATTTCTCTGGAACCGAACGCATTTGGACATAAGTCCAGTTCATCGATAATGCCATCATTATCACTGTCAGGTTTCACAATTTCTTCAGGTATTATCACTGGTTCAGGTTCAGCCGTTTTCCCAAACAAATATAGAAACCCAAGGCCGTGCTGAAGATTATTTCTGTTTTCTGACAACGAATACCTGAATTCTGATTGTATATTTATAAAAGCATTGGACGCCAGTTTAAAATTAAATCCAATTCCCACAGGAAACTGAATATTAAAGTCTCCTTCCGTTTCATAAACGCCTCCTGCACCTGCAGTCAGATAAGGTATAACTCTTCTTCCTTCTGCCGTAAAGTGGTACTGAAACTGCAGGTCAAGACTTAAAATAGTTTTAGTGAGGCCCTTGATAGAATCTCTGAAAGATTCCACTACACCATATCTGGCCGGAAGACTTATCCCAATATTATTGGTTAGCAATCTTTGATAACCAATTTCCATACCATGTCTGTAGTCCTTGAAATTGCTTATATTCCCACCATTCTGAGACTGATAATCAAGAAATAATTTTTTAAACGTAATCCCGGATCTGAATACCGGATTCTGTGCTTCCAGTGATGACAAAAGTGGAATAAACCATATAAATAAGATTAATATAATTCTCATAATCAATAAATATATATGTTGAAAAACTGTTAAAGTGACAAAAATACATAATATTTAATTATAATATATAAAAGAATAAATAAATATTAATTTTTATTGGCATGGGTTAAGCTCGTATGTTGCTTTATAACCTCTTGATGTTGTCTGCATTTGCCATAAAATAACAGATTTTGCGATTGCCTCATAAATTCCCCTAATCAAAAGTACATCCTGAAAATGAGCTTATAATTCTGGTGGCTTAATTAGCTTGTAAACCATCTTTAAAAGCAAACAGCTAAAAGCTACCACCTACCAGCCACCAGCCACTAGCCATCAGCTAAAAGTTAAAAGCTAAAAGTTAACAACTAACAGGTAACACTTACCACCTACAAGCTCCAACTACCAGCTTCCAGTTATTAGCTATCAGCTAAATTAACATTCAACATTAATTTAATATTAATTTTTTATTTTGGGATTGATTATGCGTATTCATTAGTACTTTTGTTCTTTAAACCAAACCTTATCACACAACATGGGACTCAATAATTTCCTAAGGCTGTTTTTGCCAAAAGATAAAATATTCTACGAAGTTTTCGAAAATATCGTGATCAATCTGCAGGAAATGATTCATGAACTCAAAACTGCCCTTGACGAACCCGACAAAGATATAAGATTCAAAATGCTGGCCAACATCGAAACCGGTGAGCATAAAAATGACGAATATACTCATCAGATTTTTGTGGAATTAAGCAAAAATTTTATCACCCCCTTCGACAGAGAAGATATACATTACCTGGCAACTTCCCTTGATGATATCGCTGATTATATGTATGCATCCACTAAAAAAATGCTGACTTACAATGTTGAACACACTGATGAGTACATGAAAGAACTGGTCAACATCAGCGAAAAATCCATTGTCGCTCTGGCCGATGCAGTAAATAAACTAAGGAGCATGAAAAATATAAGTCAGATCAGACATGATTGTGTTCTTATCAATAGCCTGGAAAACAAGGCAGATGATGTGCTTGACAGTGCCATACTCAATTTATTTGCCAAAAATACAGATGCCATACAGATCATCAAATTAAAAGATATCTATCAGGACCTGGAGGTAATCTCTGATAAATGTGAAGATGCTTCAAATGTAATTGAGTCTATTATTATAAAGTACGCATAATTCACTTTACTGCATATGCAAATTCGGTTATTATATTTATCTTAAATTATGACCCTACTCATTATCATCATAGCCCTGGCGCTGATCTTTGACTACATCAATGGATTTCATGATGCAGCAAATTCAATTGCTACTATTGTCTCTACCAAAGTTTTAACCCCTTTTCAGGCTGTGGTTTGGGCAGCTATGTTTAATTTTGTTGCCTATTTCATTTTTAAAGATCACGGAGTAGCCAACACCATTGCAAAAACAGTGAATGAAGGCACAAATGCTGCAGGGGTAACATATATTACGCTTACCGTTATTCTTGCAGGATTAATAGCAGCTATCTTATGGAATTTACTGACCTGGTGGTATGGTATTCCATCCAGTTCATCCCACACCCTTATCGGAGGTTTTGCCGGAGCCGCAATTGCGCACACAGGTTTTGAATCCATAGATTCGGGTAAAATACTTAAAATAGCAAGCTTTATAGTTCTGGCTCCAACGATAGGAATGTTTATTGCCTTTTTGATTTCAGTATGGTTCCTGAATTCTTTTAGCAAGAGTATCATACCAAAATTAGTGTCACTTTTAATTATAGTTGGAATTATAGTTTTTTTATACAATACACTGATTCTTGATCCGGAGAATCTTAAATCGGGGTATGAATCCTATTGGCTCAATGTGTTATTTGATACCCACAATTTTAAATTAATTCTGCTTGGTGCCATTGTAATGATCATGGCATTATTTACCACATTTCTCAATTCGCTCAATTATATTGATTCGGAACGCTGGTTCAAACGAATGCAATTAGTGTCTTCGGCAGCTTTCAGTATTGGACACGGTGGCAATGATGCACAAAAAGTAATGGGAATTACCATGGCAGCCATGGTGGCATATGACG
>JACMLK010000180.1 GCA_014379665.1 Saprospiraceae bacterium
CACTAAAGCACCATAAAAATTCTTATCCGCATATTCCTTTTCAGCTTCCTTAATAAATTGACCTTTACTGGGTGACTGTGACCGGAGGTCAATGCAAGACACCACAATAATCAGGGTTAAAAGTATGATATGTTTCATTTTGTTATTCATCAGATCTACGGTTTAATATATTGGACACACTTTAGCCTGTCTCAATGGTTTAACATTTGCAATAATGTATCTGACATGAATTTCAGGACCGCCTTTATTTGACCTTAGTATATCATTAAAATCATTTGTGTCAATATCATAGCTCAAACTGGCATACATGTTATTGTACTGAATCGCCAACGTTGGGATGAATGACTTTGCAGTCCTGTATCCCAGTCCGGCATGAACCTGAATTTCTTTTCCTCTTTTCTGATTGAGATACATTATACCCAATCCTCCGATCAGCGTTTCTTTATAGGCACCCTGAATCTGATGTAAACCATGTAATTGAATATCAAACTTATTTGCAATTTTAATATTCCCAATAGCAGATAATGAAATCCGTGCCGGCAGATTGACACTATCAGCTCCATAAAACGATTGGTTAGGACTTAAGAGATGAAGGATTGACCCTCCCGCATCGACATGCGTTCTGCTATCTTTTTGATATCTGTAATTTATTCCTGCCCCTGTTTCAAAAAAGTTTATTCTTTCCAGATCACTGAATGACTCTCCTGTTGGCAGGGAGCCATTAAAAACTTCCCCATCCCATTGTTTGTCCCACGTAAGCGTTTGACTATTGAAACCTCTGGAAGCAAAACCAAGTACTAATCCGCCACTAACTATATGATTTGCAGTAAGTATCCGGTGATACGCACCACTAACATTTAAAGACGTCAGATTAAGTCTTGAATCTCCCTGTCTGTCGTGATTTAAAATTGCTCCGGCTCCAATAAAATGCTTATCATTATTTTTAAAATAAAACTGTCTGTCATAGGATCCACTTAATGTAAACCATGGAACCGGTACAAATCTCCACTGATCCCGCAGTGATAAGCTAAATCTGTGATCACCATTAAAAACCCCGGTCAATGCCGGATTAATGTTTTGGGGAGAATTATAAAACTGGCTAAAATGCAGATCCTGAGCATCCATTCTCAAAAAAGAGAGAAAAAACATGGCCACAACCGCAATTTTATTATAATTTATTGTTTTCAAATCTGGAAGATTTAATATATTATGATTAATAATTGATCGTAAATCATTGTTATACAACAATTTATTGTAATATTATTCCCATTGCATTTCAGGTATGAAGTATACTGCAAAAACCGTACTAAAAACTTAACTCTCTTCTTTTAGGTAATTTTAAAAGCAATATGACTTACGGAAGTTACATCAATATTGTCTACAGTATATTTTTTGGTCATTTTAAGTGCGTCTACATCATTAAACACCTGGTCAAGGTTTTTGATTGCACAAAACGGGATTTTTTCTTTCATCATCATTACGCTGATGTCGTCTAAGGAAAACGACCTGAATTTTTTCCTCAGAATCTGTTGCAATAATTTCCTGTATTTAACTCTTTCATTATTTCTTTCAAAAGTAGGGTATTTTTCAATTGGTAAATTCAGGGTAAACCATAGTTTATTGAATTGTGCGTCACTTCCGACAGCCAATATAAACTTAATTCCATATTTATCAGTAAACTGATCTCCATATGGGGCTATATTGGGATGCAAAGTTCCCAATGGTTTTGGGATATAGCCGGCCATAAGATAATTGGAAGCCTGATTTACAAGAGCAGAAAGTGCGCTGTCGTATAAAGAAACATGTACAATGCTGCCCGCTCCGGAGGTAGTTTTTTTCCACATGGCTATGAGAATGGCTTCTTTCAATTGATGTGCTGCGATAATATCTATCAATGCTACCGGGAGTTTTGACAAATGGTTATCATCAGTTCCTGTCATGGATATCCATCCTGTTTCCCCTTGCATGACCAGATCATAGCCTGGTCTTTGATCTTCAAAATTATATGCACTTAACTGCCCTATGATCAGTTGAGGATATTTTTTATGCAAATCATCAGGTAATACGCCTAATTTTTCTGCAACAGATTTTTGAAAATTAGATATCAGGATGTCACTTTTGAGTATATATTGATGTAATCTCACTCTGTCTTCTATTGCATTCAAATCCAGATGAACTTCCTGCTTTCCATAATTGGCACTAAAATAATAAGCAGAATATGGCTCATCAGGGGATTCTGCAGGTAATTTCCATTGGCGGGTTACGTCGCCTCCCGTTAGTTTATTTTCAATTTTGATAACCTCTGCGCCCAACTCTGCGAAGAATGAACCAGCTAATGGACCGGCCAGGACGCTAGATATATCCAGTACCCTGATATTTTTAAATGGAAGATCATTTTTTAAATCCTGCATGTCAGATTTAGCATTTACTAAATTTTGGAGAGACAGGATATTCTTTCGAACCGATAGCATAGGAGTAAAATCCTTCACCACTTTTTCTTCCTAATTTTCCTGCAGTGACCATATTTACCAATAATGGACAGGGGGCATATTTGGGGTTGCCAAATCCTTCATACAATATATTAAGGATTGCCAGACAAACATCCAACCCAATAAAATCTGCAAGTTCCAATGGTCCCATGAGGTGTGCCATACCCAATTTCATAACAGTATCAATTTCAGTTACACCTGCTACACCTTCAAATAAGGTGTACATCGCCTCATTGATCATAGGCATGAGGATACGATTGGCGACAAAACCCGGATAATCATTTACTTCAACCGGAACTTTCTTCAAAGTTGCCGACAATTTCATAATAAGATTACATACTTCTGATGATGTAGAATATCCTCTGATGACTTCAACCAATTTCATCACCGGCACAGGATTCATGAAGTGCATTCCGATTACTTTTTCAGGTCTCGAAGTGATGCCGGCTATTTTAGTGATGGAAATTGATGATGTGTTTGTAGCCAGAATACAATGTTCCGTTGCATGCTGGTCCATTTCCTTAAAAATATTCATTTTTAATTCAATGTTTTCAGTAGCTGCTTCTATGATGAGGTGGGCATTTTTAACACTTTCGGGTATAGATGTGGAAATTCTTATATTTAAAAGGAACTTTTCTATGTCATCTTCTTTGATTAAATTCTTTTTATGCATTCTTTCCAAATTTGCCTTAATCGTTTGCATGGCTTTGGTCAATGCAATGTCCGACACATCACATAAAGTAACACCGAAATGCTCAGACGCGAATATCTGAGCTATACCATTCCCCATGGTCCCAGCCCCAATTACGGTCACATTTTTTATCTCCATATCAGATTGATTTTTAAATCACAACAAAAATGTAAATATAATCAAATTGTACTTTTGTTAAACCGGAAGCAAGGGTATATAAAAATGATTTAATAAATAAAGGTATTTAAGTTACATTTGCACCGTAAATTCTGAATAGTTTTTAACAAAGGTATGTATGTTTTTAATTGTTGAAAGTGGGTCTACTAAAGCAGATTGGGTTGTAGTTAATGACAATTTTACCACATTGTTTTTTAAAACAGATGGTATCAATCCTGCCACACAGTCAGATCTGCTCAACCTGAATACACAGGTTGAATTGCTTGAAATAATAAGAAAAGCAAGTGAAATATTTTTTTACGGCGCGGGTATTAATGATTCGGTAAGTTCTGGCAGAATAAATGCCTGGCTGAGCAATTTTGGTTTCAAAGGCAAACTGGTAGTAGCTGAAGATATGATAGCAGCAGCCAGGGCATGTTGCGGGGATAAAAACGGGATTGTTTGCATTCTGGGCACAGGATCAAATTCATGTGTGTATGATGGTCAGAAGATTTTGCGAAAAATACCAACCTTAGGTTATATATTCAGTGATGAAGGTGGAGGCACTGCCATCGGAAAAGAAATACTCAAAGCATACTTTTATGGTACTATGCCTGACAAAGAATTGGCATTATTCAGTTCAAACTTTTCAGTAACAAAAGAACAACTTGTGGAGAAAGTTTACCGTTCTTCGGAGGGGAACAGATATGTAGCTTCCTTCGCTCAGTTTCTGATGCTGACGGACGGCGAGTGGAAAATAAAATTATTAAAAAAACAGTTTAGAGAATTTATTGAATTAAGAATACTTTTGTATCCTGAACACCGATCATATAAATTAAAATTTGTAGGTTCTATCGCACATTTTCACAGATCATATCTGGAAGAAGTACTGGCTGAATATGGTCTGGTTGCGGATGAAGTCATTCAACAACCTATATATAAACTGATAGATTTTCATTTAAAACATCAAATAAATGAGTAGTGTAAAGAAAATAGCTGTTTTTACCTCAGGCGGGGATGCTCCCGGGATGAATGCTGCAATAAGGGCTGTTGTCAGAACTGCCGTTTATCATGATCTTCACGTGTATGGTATATACAGAGGATATGATGGAATGGTGACTGGTGATATAAAACGCCTGGAAGTAGGAGATGTGGCCAATATTATACAAAGAGGCGGAACCATGCTAAAAACAGCCCGAAGCGAAGCATTCCGGACACCGGAGGGGAGAAAACAGGCTTATGAATCACTGATCGCACATGATATTGATGGTGTGGTAGCCATCGGTGGTGATGGCACCTATACCGGTGCAGACATTTTCAGTAAAGAATATAAGATACCCTTTGTGGGATTGCCCGGCACCATTGACAATGATATATATGGCACTGATTACTCGATTGGTTTTGATACTGCAATCAACACAGCGATAGAAGCTGTGGATAAAATCAGAGATACCGCAGACTCTCATAACAGGTTGTTTTTTGTGGAAGTGATGGGAAGACATGCCGGGTTTATTGCTTTGCATACCGGAATAGGAAGTGGTGCAGGTGCTATATTCCTGCCGGAAACGGACACCTCTATTGAAGAACTTTCAGACATACTGAAGAAATCAGCAAAAAGACAAAAACTTTTCAATCTGGTAATCGTAGCTGAAGGTAATCAAAACGGAGATGCCAATACCCTTGCAAAACAAATAAAAAAAGGCAATCCCGAATATGATGTAAAAGTTACCATTATTGGTCATCTCCAAAGAGGCGGTTCACCTACTGCAATGGATCGGGTTCTTGCCAGCAGAATGGGCCATTCAGCCGTACAGTCACTCCTTAGAGGTGAATCAGGTGTGGCCCTCGGAATTATCAATGATAAAATCACCTTTACCCCTTTCATGGAAGCCGTATCAAAAACAAAACATCTGAATAAGGATTTGGTTAGAATGGCTGAAATACTTGCGATGTAGGGTCTGCCGAAAGTCACAAAAATAAAGAATTTCAAATGATTGTGATTAGACATTAGTTATTAAATGCTCGCTTTCGCTCAAACATGAAAATTTAAACATACTCTTAATCAAAACCAGAATATTCGTGGATCAGAATTAAATTTATTTTTTTGACTTTCAGTTGACTCTATGTAATGAAAATAACCATCTTTTATGTTCCTTTTCCTGATCAGGATGCTGCACTTACGGCTATTGAGATTTTACTTAAAGCAAAGTATATTGCTTGTGGAAATGTCATCGTCTCTACCAGTTTGTATCATTGGCAAGGAGAACAGTCCAAAAATAATGAGCACATTGCCATTTTGAAAACATTACCCGAAAAAAAAACCATTCTTGAAAAAAGGATTTCTGAGATCCATACGTATGATGTTCCCGCTATATTGAGTTGGGAAGCAGATGCAAATGAATCTTACTATGAATGGATGGTTGAAACTATGAAGGAAGAACCATAGCCTACCCTTGAACTCTTTTATTTTTTATCAAAGTAATAGCCGACATACAGTTCAAAACCAGGGCCTGACTTGCTTAAGGTTGAACCCAACCCATAAGTTGCCAATCCTCCAATTCTCAGCTGTGCATATCTGTTTCCAAATTTATTCATTATGACACCTCCCTGAACTGCCGCTATACCAGCGCTTGAAAATCCCAGTCCTGCCCAGAACGCGTTCTCCATTTCAAATTTTAAACCATACAACACATCTATAATATCGGGTGCCACTATATTTGCCGTGATCATTGGTTCAAGATAAGTGTCGTAGTTATAAAATCTGCCACCTACATTAAAATGAATATGTTTTTGACGGACCTGGTCAAAATCATTTACCAATACTTTTGTGGTGTATATCTGATTCACAGCTCCTCCAATGAAAAAAGTATTACCCTTGTATTCACGAACATTGC
>JACMLK010000181.1 GCA_014379665.1 Saprospiraceae bacterium
ACACTTTAATATCCGGAGGAAGGTCTATACCCAAAGAGGGGTCAACCACAGGATAATCCCCATTTTCCACAGTATATACGATGGGTTCCCACCCAAAATCTCTTAGATACTTAACAAACTTAACCCACCGTTGTACGCCTCCTCCACCCGCCGGTGGCCAGTAATAAGTAATAATTAATACTCTTTTTGAAATTTTCATACCGCACCTGACAGTACCTTCTTGCCGCGCAAGGAATTTATTATGATTATGATCAGACCTCCCAGCAGTATCAGTGAACAAATCAGGCTGATTGTTTCACCCAGGTAATAAGATTTTGGATGGAATTCAAAGATAACGGTATGTTTACCCGATGGTACTTTTAATCCCCTCAGAAGATAATTAACCCTTATATGATCTACTGCAACGCCATCAATATATGCCTGCCATCCTTTGTCAGGACCGTACCAATTCTCCGAAAATACAGCGAATTGCTCGCTTTCCGTATTGGATTCATATTCCAGTTTATTTGGATTATATGTTTTGAGTGAAATAGTCCCGTTTTTTGAAAGATTCAAACCCGACACATAATCTTTAAATTCCGTATGGACTATTACATCTCCCGCCGGATCAAAATTAGTTAATGAATCAATTTCTGCATTGGCATCAGCTACTTCAATCACATGATTTACAAACCAGGCATTTCCAGATGAAGCCGGATTTCTCTGAACTGTCGGGTTTCCATCTGCGCCTTGTAATATAAAATATTTTGTATTCAGCATATTCAGCACATTCTGGTTGTTTTTGCTGATATGTCTGTCTATAATATCCTGAAATCTCTGCAATTTAGCCGGATGGTACCCGCCAATCGTTTTATGAAAATATGAGGTGCTCGCAGAGTTAAAAGTATTGACCGTTGCATCATACACCCTGAAATTTGGATCGCTGTCCTGAAGTATCTGATTGTCAACCGGTCTTGGTTCAAAATTGTTCTTATAGGCACTTTTTGTGACAAAATCTCTTTTATCAAGATACCCTTTACCAATCTGGACCAGATCAAAAAGACCTAAAATCGAAATGACCGCTATTAATACGGTCTTATTCAGTTTCCCTTTTATAAATAACCACATCACTCCTGAAACCAGGAGGATATACATCAGGCTACGAAAAGCAGAGGAGCTAAACATCGATGTTCTCTGTTTTATAAGTACGTCTTTAATGTCTTTATACTGCTCATCACCGGAGCCGGTAAAATCAAAAAATGAACTACCGAACACCCAAAGCATAAGACATAATCCACCTAAGGTGCCGGCAGCTATATAGAGTGCCTTAAGAAAATCTTCCTTTTTTGTTGATTTAACCAAATCAGACAAAGCGATTACTCCAAGTATCGGTATAAATATGGCGGTAATGCTTAATATGGAACTGGGTGCCCTGAATTTATTAAAAAGAGGGAAATAATCAAAAAGTGTTTTGTTAAGCCAGGGTATGTATTTACCCAAAGAAAGTAAGAGGGTAAGCAACACGGCACTTAAAATCCACCATTTTATCTCTTCCTTTACAGAAAATAATCCAAAAATAAAAAGAAAAAAAGCGACTACCCCGAAATAAGCCGGGCCGCTGGTAAAAGGGAGTGAACCCCAATAGGTCGGTGCCTGAAATTCCTTTCTTTGACCGACAGCTTTGCCAAGGTCCGAATTTCCATCCAGCCATTCGCCCGAACCTCCACCTACTGCTTTAGGGATGAATGTGGCGAGTAAATCACCTACCCCATTACTCCACTGCATGGCATAATTCCATTCCAATCCGTCTGTTTCACTGGATGAAGCCGGTACATCACCCGTAGATTTTAAAATGGGTGAACCGCGCATGGTGTCTTTGGCATATTCATAAGTGGTCCAAAGTTTGGAAGCCGAAGCACCCATTGCCAATAATGCCATGACTGACAATACTCCGACAGCTTTAGCAAATAAAAGTATTTTACCACTTTTCAGGCTATTGACAAAATAAAACAACACCAACAAAGCCAGGCAAAGTGCCAGATAATAGGTCATTTGCGGGTGGTTGGCAAGAATATTGAGCCCTAATGCAATTCCAAATACAATTCCGCCGATGATATATTTTTCTCTGAATGTGAGTATAACACCGGCAATCACAGGTGCACTGGTCATGATCGCAACCAATTTAGAGTTATGCCCTGCTTCAAAAAGACAAAAATTATTGGTTGTAAACCCGAACAGAAAAGCTCCGAGCAAACTCAGCCATGGACTGACTCCCAGTAAAAGCATAAGGATATAAAACCCGATCATACCTGCAATAAAATAACCGGCTGGTCTGTCTATGAATAATGAAAGACTTTCTGCAACATAGGCAAGCAAATTGTTATTATTTCTGGCGGATAACTGATAAGTGGGCATCCCTCCAAACATAGAATTGGTCCATAATGCTTCATCTCCGGTTTTGTCACGGAAATCTGTAGCTTCTTTGGACATGCCAACGTGCTGGATTATGTCTCCCTGACGAACCACTTTTCCTTGAAACTGTGGCATAAAATAAAATACATTAACAATGACAATCAGGAGGATTGGCAAAAGATAAGGGTATATAGATTTAATATCCGGTTTCATAAAAATGATGTTGATTAAGCTATTGGTTTTTTAATGGCGTAATATTACGAATTTATTTTATGTTTTGCAAAATGGAAATAGTTGTAATGTTACTAATTTAAATTTTTTAAAGCTGCAACGATTCCATTGCTGATAACTATTGATTCTACTGAATTCAAGCTCCATAACTATACTTTCATAACATTGATTTAAATAAACTTTTATAAACCTGGAGCCACTGTAAATATAAAAAGTGAACCACTAAATATTATTTAATTATTTAATAAATTAGCAGCCCTCCGGTATTATTCAGTTATCTTTGTCTTAGAGTATGTTTAAAATTCCATTATTTGTCTACAAGCGGCAATTTTTATTTTATCCTTCGTTATATTTTTTCGCCGTAGCTTCCGGCTACGACTGCAAAACAAGCCTTGTCTAAAATTAAATTTGCTCAATTTCGCTCAAACATGAAAATTTAAACATACTCTTAATTGCACCTGACCTTTCCACTCTATTTACTTTTATTTCCTAATTTTTATAAAAAACATCAAAGATGAAAATTCTTAGTATTTTCTCATTTATTAAACATTTGAGCCTGATTTTAATATTGTTTTGTGGCATTGACCAGCTCGTAGGCCAGAATAAAGTGGAAGTGATCGGTCAGATTAAGATCACAGGAGGGTCACCGGGTGAAAACAAAGTACTTACTTCGGATGCTGTAGGGCTTGCTACCTGGGAAATTCCGGAAGGTGATAACACAGAAGTCGCCTTCATTTTTAACACTTTAACACAAGTTGTTATGATAGAGGATCCTGTGATTTTTGACTCCAATGGTTTTATAACCTCAGGATTTGTTCATGTTCAGGGTACAGGTTTAATTACCATTATCAATACAGGTATTTACAAAGCAACTTTTTCTGTTTCGGGTACGGAACCAAATCAATTTGCTTTATTTTTAAATGATTCTCCAATTTTTGGGAGTACGTATGGAAGTGGAGCCGGCACACAACAAAACAATGGCCAGGTAGTCTTTTCGGCTGCGGCAGGTGACGTGGTTTCTCTTAGAAATCATTCATCGTTTTCTTCGGTTGGTCTTTTTTCCTTCACAGGAGGTACACAATCCAATGTAAATGCTTCCATCATCCTTGAAAAACTATAAGGTTAGGAATTGGGAAAAATATTTATACATTGGAACTTTATAGTCAAATATAATGTCCAAGTAGGATGAGTACCAAACTTGGTCATTTGTACCTTTTTAAACAGCAAGAGTACGGAGCCGCCATTCGTTAAGAAATTTCGAAACGAATGGCGGATTCACCATTTTTAATTAAAAAATCTCAATTTGGTCCCCATATACTTTAGTAGATTACTTTAGCTCTTTGATCCACGCATCGCGTCGGGTTTTCCATTTTTCGTCAACGGCAGTCCATTTAATGTATGATTCCAACTCTATGAGTAGCCCCGCTACCTGCGCATTGCTGGTTGCTTTTTCACAATTTGCCACCCATTTATCTCTGTTTGTTTTCCAGCTTTCTTCCACTGATGTCCACTTAAGATTTGATTCAAATGACAAAAGTAAACCTGCAGTGGTTTGAGCAGTGTTTCTTTTTTTACTCTCTGCTACCCAGGCATTTCTCAATGGTGCCCATGTAGCCTCCACTGCATCCCATTTGGTATTTGATTCCAATTCCAATATGTAATTAGCTACATTTTGACTTTGAACATGATTTAAAGTCAGTACTGTGGTTAAAATTAAAAATAATGATTTCATTTTTTATTAATATTTGATTGTGATTACTAGATTTTTTTGGTTGTAATATTCCGATTCAGGAAACGTTCTTGTTCATGGTAAAGCAAACAGACTATGCATTGGATATGTGGAATTCAGACTGATATTTGTTGATCGGGGGCAAAGATATAGCAATAACCCGCATTAAAAAACTATTGGATGTTTTAGTGGAATTAAGTTTTAGCTGTTAGTCTTTAGCCGTTAGCTCTTAGCTGGTAGGTGTTATCTTTTAGATGTTAGATGTTAGATGTTAGATGTTAGCCGTTAACTGGTCGCTGCTAGCCTTTAGCGCCAACTTGCCACCTATATAAGCCATCGGAATGTAAGCTACTACCACATCCAGAATGGTAAACCAGATAGGTGATGGCAGCATGACTACATTGGCTATACCACCCAAAATAAAAAACACTCCAATACCGTATGCAAAATTCATTTTATTGTTTGTAGCGATATAAGCTGCAAGAAATGCCCCAGCCAATGTACCTAATGTGTGCGCCAGAAATGGCATGATAAAGTTTTTAGGCTGAAACAAATGAATAGATGCTTTCAAACCTTCCATGGTCGTAACATCGGCTCCTTCAGGTGGCGGAATGATCGAACTACTTATCGAGATGATACACATATTTACAACGCTTCCGACTATGATACCAGCTATGACGGCCAGGATGTTTTTAAATAACGGATTCATAATATTACTTTTTTATTGATTACATTTAAACGATGTACGTATGATTTAGCCACTTTCAAGAAGCAAGAGGAACCATCCTCCTGCTTTAAAATGGAGGCCAATGTAATCAATAATAAACAAAGTTTCAAAGAATATTGATTTAACAATTACTTTTGTGATAGTGAGCTTTTGGCTATTATTTACTATCGATTGTATTTTGAAGCGAAGTTCACTGAGTCAATCTGAAATCTGTGACATCACACTAAACATGTCAAGGATACCCCAATGTGCAATATATCTCCCATCCTTTAGCTGAATAATGTCGATGACCTCCATGACTACTTTTTTGCCGGAAGGTTTTACACCAAAAAAATCCCCCTGATGGGTGGCATGGAAAGATTTACGTGTAGTGACTTTATCTCCTTCGGCCACCATGTCATGTATCTGAACCTTTAAATCCGGGAATGCGGGTTTTAATAATTGATTGAAAAAATAGAT
>JACMLK010000182.1 GCA_014379665.1 Saprospiraceae bacterium
AATTCTTTTTTCTTTGTGATAAATTAATCAGATATGTTTTTAGAGCCGGGATTTAGAAGCCAGCGAAGCGGCTGGATAGAAGTAATCTGTGGCTCTATGTTTTCAGGTAAAACTGAAGAACTGATACGTAGACTTAAAAGAGCCAGAATAGCTAATCAGCGGGTTCAGATATTTAAACCATCAAAAGACACCAGATATGACATCGTCAATGTGGTATCACATGACGAAAATGCTATGGAATCGCTTCCCATCCATACCAGTATTGAAATATTTGATCACGTTAGAGATATTAATGTCATTGGCATTGATGAAGCTCAGTTTTTTGACGATAAACTTCCCGACGTATGCCAGAAACTGGCACTTAAAGGAGCCAGAGTTATTGTAGCCGGTCTCGATATGGACTTTAAAGGCAGACCCTTTGGTCCGATGCCCAATTTACTGGCTATTTCTGAATACATTACAAAAGTCCATGCCATATGTCCTCATTGTGGCAATCTGGCTACACATTCTTATCGGTTGAGCAACGAACAGGATACTGTAGTATTAGGTGAAAAAGATAAATATGAACCCAGATGCAGGGTCTGTTATGAAATGGGAAACATCCTTGATTTGAAATTAATTTGAATTTTTCATTAAATCGGTATTTATTAAATCAGTTTGTGAAATTTTTTGGCCTGTTAATCAGTTATTATGACATATGAAATGCATTAAATATATTGTTTTATTGGCTTTTGTTGCTTTAGTATTTCTTTTTACCGGAGCAAAGGAACCTACTGATATCCCCGATTATGATGATTGTGTAATTGAAAATACGGCATTTCGGGCTGGTGAGAAGATAGTGTATAAAGCATACTACAACTGGAAGTTTGTTTGGATTCCTGCTGGAGAAGCCGTATTTGATATTAAGGAAAATAAGGAGCATTATGAAATTACGGTGATTGGTAAGACTTATAAAGGATATGACGCTTTTTTCAGGGTAAGGGATTATTTCCATAGTGTAATTGATAAAAAGACCATGTACCCCAAATACTTTGTACGCATTGTTGAGGAAGGTAATTACAGAAAATTTGACAGCCTGGTACTGCACCAGGATCAACTAACAGCCATTAGTTTCAATGGGAAATCAAGAAATACCGCTAAACGTAAGGTTATTAGCATACAGGAGTGTACCCATGACCTTCTTTCTGTTTTGTATTTTATGAGAAATATGAATGTTTCAAAATTCAAGCCGGGTGATATGATCCCCACAAAAATACTATTCGATGAGACCATCTATCCCATCAAAGTAAGATACGAAGGAAATTACAATAATTTTGAGATCAAAGACCTGGGTACTTTCAATACAATCAAAGTAATACCCGATCTGGTATCCGGTAATGTATTTAAAGACGGAAACCGCATGAATGTATGGGTTACCAACGACGCTAATAAGCTACCCTTGCTAATCGAGTCTCCCCTTTCTGTGGGTAGCGCGAAAGCTGTCCTTAAATCTTACTCGGGTTTGAGATATAAGTTGAAAGAAATTAAGTAATACTCAAACGACAGATTTCAAACAGCCGCCTAAAAAGGCTACTTTTGCACTTTTGAATATGTACATGAAAGCAAAAAAATCCTTTGGACAACATTTTCTGGTCAATGAGCATATCGCTGAAAAAATTGCCAACGGATTGTTAAAATCAGATGGCTTTAGAAATGTATTGGAAATTGGTCCGGGCAAAGGGGTGCTGACCAAATATCTGTCAAAACACGATACACACCTTAAAGTCGTCGAGGCAGATCAGGACATGGTAGAGTTCCTGACCAGAAACAAAATCATAGATCCGGACCAGCTCATTTTTCTTGATTTTCTTAAATTAAATTTGTCCAAAGTATTTGAAGG
This sequence comes from Saprospiraceae bacterium, assembly GCA_014379665.1. Classification (GTDB taxonomy): domain Bacteria; phylum Bacteroidota; class Bacteroidia; order Chitinophagales; family Saprospiraceae; genus OLB9. Next base: position 1,880 of record JACMLK010000182.1, read on the forward strand.
AGAACAGTTCTATCTGATAGGTAATTATCCTTACAATATATCATCGCAGATACTTTTTAAGATGATCAACTCAAAAGAACTGGTGCCTGAAATGGTCGGCATGTTTCAAAAAGAAGTAGCAGACAGGGTAGTGGCTCCTCCCGGATCAAAAACCTACGGTGTCATCAGCGTGCTGATTCAGGCATATTATGAAGGCAGTACTATCATTGATGTGGCTCCTGGTTCTTTTAGTCCACCTCCAAAAGTAAACTCCAGCGTAATCAGATTAGTCAGGAAGGCAGATTATACCTTGCCCTGCGACGAACGATTGTTCAGGACAGTAGTAAAGACCAGTTTTAATTCCAGAAGGAAGATGTTGCGCAATACCCTGAAGCCACTGGTTCAGGATCATAAGATACTGGAAGACCCCTTTTTTACCCAAAGACCGGAGCAACTAAGTGTGCAGGACTTTGTTGATATAACCATAAAATTGTCCAATCAACTTAAAACAGAATAATATGAATCTGGAAGAAAAAATCACCAATGACCTGAAAGAAGCCATGAAAAGCAAAGATCAGGCTGCTTTACGATCAGTAAGGGCCATTAAAGCAGCTATTTTGTTGTTTAAAACTGATGGAAGCGGTGATGTTCTTGATACGGACAAAGAAATAAAATTACTGCAAAAACTTGTCAAACAAAGACAGGATTCATTGGATATTTTCACCAAACAAGGCAGGGAAGATCTGGCCAACACTGAAAGTGAAGAAATAGCCATCATACAGAAATATCTGCCGGAACAGTTGTCCGAAAAAGACTTGCAAGACGCCATAAAAGCAATCATAACTGAAAGCGGTGCTACTTCAATCAAAGATATGGGTAAAGTCATCGGACTGGCAAATCAACGATTATCAGGTAGAGCAGATGGAAAAGCTGTTGCTGCGGCCGTGAAGGATTTATTGAACTAACTTAATTGAACTATCACTGATTTATTTTGTGAACCTTCGTGTCTTAGTGCCTTAGTAGCAATTCTTTCTGCCGCAAAGAGTCACCAATTCCTTTCCAATACTTCATTTCAAAAATTCAATATTTCTTTTCAGTCCTGCGTATTTCGTCCTTTTCACGGCACTACCCTGGAAAAGAAGGTCAAATACAGGCTCGGTGATATCCTGCCATTCTTCTTTGGTGGTGGAGAGAAGTTCCGGTTTTGGAAGGAAATTTTCCTCTTCATGGGGTGTAGAAAAACGATTCCACGGACAAACCTGCTGACAGATGTCACAACCAAACATCCAGTTTTCCATTTTGCCCTTGTATTCAGTTGGTATAGCCTCTTTCAACTCAATGGTCAGGTATGATATACAACGACTGCCATCCATAAAATAACCAGCCGGACTTATTGCTTCCGTAGGGCATGCCTCTATACAGCGCGTGCATGTACCGCAATAATCAGATATGGGTACATCATAATGTAGTTCCAGGTCCAGAATGATCTCTGCGAGAAAAAAAAACGAACCCTTTTTAGGATGTATGAGCATGGTGTTTTTACCTACCCATCCCAAACCACCTCGTTTAGCCCAGTCGCGCTCCAGTACAGGAGCTGAATCTACAAATTCCCGCCCGTTCACATCACCAAAAGTAAGCTTTATCCATTCAAAAAGAAGGCGTAGTTTTTTACGCACTACTTTGTGATAATCTTTCCCGTACGCGTACATGGATATTTTTGGTGCATCAGAATCAATCTGTTTTTCAGTGGAGAAATAGTTGTACGCCAGTGATATAACACTTTTTGCCCCGTGAACAAGAAGTGTCGGATCTACCCGCTTATCGAAGTGACCTTCCATATATGACATTTCTCCGTGGTAGTTTTGGTTTAACCACTTCTCGAGATTACTGGCTTCTTCCATCATAAATTCAGCTTTGGATATACTGCAAAGGGAAAAACCAAGTTCTGTTGATTTTTTTTTAATGACCAGACTTCTTTGCTGAATATTCATGACGGTGCTGAGTAAAATTCAAAGATAAACAGTTCCTGAATTATGTCAGTGCTCTGTCCGGATAATAAGTTAAATTAAAATGGCCGCTATTTTTTAAAAAATCAAGACAAGTAAGCGATCTTTTACAACAGTAAAAGTAGATGCCCACCAGTGGCATCTAAGCGAAGTTGCCGCTAGCGGATGGGCAGCAATAGAAATAGCAGTAGCTATGGCGAGTATTTTTAACATAGAAATTTGGAAAAAGAACAACAGTTTATTAAGTGCTTTATTTTGATAGAGCATTAAGTTCCCTTCAAAAAACCCAGCTTCTGATCCGGAGTAATGACAAGATGAAAGTTTTCTTTGAACAATTTAATGGCAATCGCCAAAAGGATGATGCCAAATACCTTGCGCAAAATGTTTGTACCGGCATCACCCAATCTGTCTTTGATCCATGTAGAATAATGCAGTACTGCAAAAACCAGCACAATATTCAGAAATATAGCGATTAAAATATCGATATTATCATATTTAGATTTCAACGAAATGATGGTTGTCATTGTTCCTGCGCCGGCAATCAAAGGAAATGCAATGGGTACCACTGTACCGACAGAGGCTTGTCCCTGGCTTTCTCTGAAAAATCTTACGCCCAGGATCATCTCCAGACCAATAAAAAAAAGAATGATTGCACCGGCTACGGCAAACGATTGTACATCCAGACCAAAGAGTTTTAATATTCCTTCGCCTGCAAATAAAAATGCCACCATCAGTCCCATGGAGACTATGGCTGCTTTCATAGAATCTACTTCCACTCCCTTCTTTTTAAGATCGATGATGACGGGAATATTTCCAATGATGTCTATCACAGAAAATAATATTAATGCTATACTTAGTATATTTTGAACATTCATGGCAAATATAATTCTAATAACTCCATATATAAAGACAGAAAATAAAATATAATGTTGCTAAAAATGAGTTTTACTTATAAAAGTTGACACAACTTTAACAATTTTATAACTTGAACTGTCATTCTGCAGATAGAATTTTAAAATAATGTACAAAACAGTTGCATAACTAAATAATACGTTGTACATTTGTGTTGTTAGTTGTTACTTTCATAATTTTGAAAGAATAAATCAGGTTATGCTTCATTTATTTAATACTATTTTACTAATTATACCATCTACGATAATAATCATATAAAACAGAAATATGCAAAAACTGACAAAAGCAGAAGAAGAGATCATGCAGTTGTTTTGGGTTCTGGGACCATCGCTGGTGAGTGCCCTCATAGAAGCAATGCCCGAACCCAAACCACCACATTCTTCGGTATCTTCCATCGTCCGGATTTTGGAGAAAAAAGGATTTATACAACATAAGGCCTATGGCAAAACATTTGAATATTTTCCTGTGATCAGCAAAAAAGCATATTCACAATTTTCATTGAGCAAACTGGTAGCCAACTACTTCGAAGGATCTGTAAATGAGCTGGTATCTTTTCTTGTGAAAGAAAATGACATTACGCTCTCGGAACTGGAGAAGATAAAACAGGAATTATCTTCAAAAAAATCACTAAAAAATTAAACCGCCATGTTTACTTATCTTATACAATCCAGTACGTGCCTCATCATATTTTATATCATATTTCATATGTGTTTGAAGCATGAGACATTTTTCAGATACAACAGAGTTTATTTGTTGGTATCCATGATTTTTGCCCTTATACTTCCATTGCTTGGTAAGATGATAGAATTGACTGCTGATGAACCTGTGGTAAGATGGAATTATTTTGCAGATGATATTGGTTTTGCCGTGAAAGATTATACAAGGCAGGATATAATCACAGATTACATATCTATTGGGATGTGGAGTATTTACTTAACTGGCGTTTCGTTAATTTTGGCGAGGTTGTTTTACGGGATATTTAAAATATATGGCTATGCTACATCCGGTACCTATGAGTATAAAAATGATTTACGCATTGTCACTACGGATAAAGTGCACTTGCCATTCTCGTTTTTCAATACCATTTATATTAGTCGTCATATTCCTTTAAGTGATCACATACAAACTATTTTTGAGCACGAAAAGATTCATATCCGGCAATGGCATACCCTGGATGTATTGTTTTCCGAAGTGGTACACGCTTTTTTCTGGTTTAACCCGGTATGTATATTCTATAAACGTGCTTTGCGCCAATCACACGAATATCTTGCTGATGCATATGTCAGCAATAACAGTTCTGTCAGCAGCTATGCTTCATTACTGTTGAGCAAAAGTCAGACAGGGGTGGAATTAGCGCTGGCCAATCATTTTTTTCATTCACAAATTAAAAAACGTATTACAATGATGTACACAAAAAATTCGAATAAAAAGGCAATCTGGAAATATGCTTTGCTGCTACCCGTGTTGTTTTTATTTTTAATATTGTTTTCTTCTGCCAAAATGCATCTAACCAATACGGTTGAAGGGAAAGGAATGGCTGCAGATACCATAACTCCGCCACCGGCACCACCATCCACACCTTCTCCTTATAAATCAAAATTTCCTGGAAATGTAAAAGCTATAACTACAGAAAATAATAAAGTTAAAGTCGAACTTAAAAATGGAAAGTTCGAAAAATATGACCTGAACAAAGACAAAGACAAAAAAGCATATCAAGCTAGATACGGTGATCTCCCCGCTCCTCCTCCACCGCCACCACTCCCAACTGCGCCGATGCCTGATCGGATAGCTCCGGCACCCCACACACCTCCGGTTCCACCGATACCTCCGGCTCCGCCCATAGCACCAATTCCATCGATTGATAAAATCAATCCGCCTGATGCGCCTTCACCTCCGCCAACTCCGGTATTTAAATTGGTTGATGAAATGCCCAGATTTCCGGGGTGTGAACATATGTCAGACATGAACGCAAGAAAAGAATGTGCAGGTCAAAAAATGCTCGAATATGTTTACACAAATGTTAAATATCCTGCTGAAGCAAGAGAAAAAGGGATAGAAGGGAACTGTATAGTTCAATTTATTATAGACAAAAATGGGTATATCAACGACCTGAAGATAATTAGAGACATTGGTGGCGGTTGCGGGGATGAAGTGAAACGTGTCCTTACTACGATGAACAGTATGTCTGAGCGATGGATACCCGGTAAAGATAAAGGGCAGAACGTAAATGTACTATACACCTTACCCGTAAAGTTTTCACTTGGTAATCAGGGTGACATAAATGAAATAAAAAAATAACTGTATAATGGCATTTCAATCTCCGATTGAAATCTATAAGCATTTGCATTCAAAGAATGCAAGTCAAAAAAGATCGCAAACCGGTAGATGCACTAAGAAGGCAATGTGTTTCCATTGTGACCCTTTGTGCCTTTCTGCCTTCGAGGCAATTTTGGGGGAAGTTCAGCAAATCTAACAAATCCGCAATCCCGCCAACTCGCTAACTCGCCAATTCGCTAAACCCGCCAACCGCAATCACACCACCCCGATCACTTCCATACAGTTATGATTTGTATTATTGAGAAAGTACATCGAACCGTTTAATTCCTGCCAAAACAGGATCTGCAACACAAACACCCCGATGGCATCAGTCAATGAAGGTGCAGATTCAAAGGAAAGGTGTACATCGTGGGCAATATCTTCGATGGGTAAAGTAACAACCTCACTGAATTCGGTTTTGGTGATATCCTTTCCGAAATCTATTTTTGTCCACGCAGAACGGATTGTTATATGTGTAGCCCCGGGAGCTATTTCCACATCCTTGCCAGGGTACAGACCCGTGATGTCCAGTTGACCACTGATCACATCTAAGGTATAATTTTTCAGCAATATGTTTTTAAGCGGCGCATTTTCATTAAAATTAAAGCCTTGAAGTATAGCTTTTCCTTCGGGTGTTTTGATTCCATCAGCAACATGCCGCTGTCCACGAATGCTGTTATGGTCAAGATCTTTGATTTGGGTCATCAACTTGGCTACCCGGGATGTTACCTGATAATCGCTTGAAGTCCTGATCATCCCCAATAAAGCATTTCTGAACAGCTTGCCGGCCTGGGTAGCCATCCCGAATTCGCTGCTATTCTCACGCGTTCTCTGAAATTCTTTTTCTGTAGCGATCCTTTCTTTTGATGCACCTCCTTTTTTACGGGCTAAATCTTGATTTTTTGATGTATAAAATGTAATGCCATCGATAGTACCCTTGATTTTGATAATGCCAATTTGTTTTGCCATACCTGTTTAATGATTTTTAGTGATGATAAAAAATAAAATAAACTACATTCTAGCGTATAACTTAACCTGCTCTTTTATTATTGTATACGAATACTATAAATTACAACTTTATATATTATACGTTATACGAATATTTCATGCAAAGATCATCTATATTTTATCTATTGAAATTGTATAGATAAAGCATAGATAAAGCATAGATAAAGTATGGATAAAGTATGGATAAAGTATGGATAAAGTATGGATGATGTATGAATCCTTAATTTTTCATACGACAATAACAGCATATTAATCAGATGATCTGTTGACAATCATTTGGAATTATCTAGGGGTAATTTCATCTGTAAATTGGTAGCTTTTTTATCAGGTTTCGGATTGGTTCCGGATCTAATAGCTTGACAGCAATTCAACGAACAAACCACTGACATTATAAAACCCTGAAATGGAATTAATATTTATAATCCCTGGGTGAAACCCGGGGACTGAAATCACCTGACTTGGGCGATCCTTAAGTAACATATGAAAGGATTAAAATTTCTCACACAACCCCAGGGTCCAAAGTTGGGCCATTTATTATGCAGAAATCATTTTCTTTACCAGATCAGCAGCTTCCTGAAGTTGAATGGCTGAATGAACTTCCAACCCACTGTTGTCTATCAGTTTTTTGGCTATATCTGCGTTGGTACCCTGAAGTCTTACTATGATAGGAACTTTGACATTACCAAGATTTTTGTAAGCATCTACTATACCCTGTGCCACTCTGTCGCATCTCACAATTCCTCCGAATATATTGATCAGGATAGCTTTTACCTGATCATCTCTCAGTATCAGCCTGAAAGCCTGCTCTACCCTTGCCGCATCAGCAGTACCTCCCACGTCCAGAAAATTGGCAGGGGAACCGCCGGAAAGTTTGATGATATCCATAGTGGCCATCGCCAAACCTGCCCCATTGACCATACATCCCACATTGCCATCCAGGTTGACAAAATTAAGGCCATAACCTCTGGCTTCGACTTCTGTAGGATCTTCTTCGTCAGTATCTCTCATGGCTTCAAGGTCCGGATGTCTGAATAATGCGTTATCATCTATGGTAACTTTTGCATCTACTGCTATGATGCGGTCATCAGCTGTTTTCAGACATGGGTTAATCTCAAAAAGTGATGCATCAGAACCGATATACGCTTTGTACAAATTAGTGATAAACTTTAAAAATTCTTTGTAAACGTTTCCACTCATGCCAAGATTGAAAGCAATGTTTCTTTTTTGAAAATCCCTTAAACCAACATGCGGATCAATGTATTCCTTGTGAACAAGATGTGGTGTTTGTTCAGCAACCTCTTCAATATTCATCCCTCCTTCAGTGGAGTATATGATCACATTTCTTTTTTTCTCCCTGTCCATCAGAATAGACACGTAGTATTCTTTACAAAGATCAAAATCAGTATAACAATCTTCAGCTATCAACACCTTGCGCACCAATTTGCCCGGCCCTTCCATACCTCCCGGAGTCTGAGGGGTCTTGAGCATCATACCAAGGATATTTCCTGCGTATTGTTTCAGGTCATCCATATTCTTTGCCAGCTTCACTCCACCACCTTTGCCTCTGCCACCTGCATGGATCTGGGCTTTCACCACACAGAAAGTAGTATTTGTTTCTTCTTTTAATTGTTGATATCCTGCAACTGCTTCTTCTACTGTGTGAGCCACTTTGCCTTTTTGAATAGCCACACCATATGAAGCCAGTAATGTTTTACCCTGATATTCGTGTAAATTCATGCTTATTTATCATTTTCGGCAAAATTAAGCCTAATATGATTAAATGCAAATTATAGTACTATTAAATTGAACTTTGTCATGGTCATCAGGAGATTAACAGGATCACACCAAAAAACATAATGTCAACAAAATTCGTTTAAAAGTTTTCAAAATTGATATTGAAGCGGTTAAAGGTGTTCTTTCTCAGTCTGTGATTAGTTATAAATTTCCATTAAATAGTCACAGGAATTTATTATTCAACAATACATTCCTTAACTTTGCCCTCGTGAAATTCTATTGAAGAAATTTAAAAATCCATATAATTACCATTTAATCATCAAAAATAAAATTATAAAATAATGAGTAAAGTTACCGTAATAGGCGCGGGAAATGTTGGAGCAACAGTAGCAAATGTTTTGGCCCATAAAGATATTGTAAAGGAAATCGTTTTGGTAGATATTGTGGGCGACCTTGCAAGAGGCAAAGCTCTGGATACATGGCAACAGGCGCCAATTGATAACTACAGTACGTTCCTTACAGGAACGAGCGATTATAAGGATACGGCAAATTCGGATATTGTCGTCATTACTGCCGGTATACCTCGTAAACCAGGCATGAGCAGAGATGATTTGATTTCCACCAATGCTAATATTGTGATTTCTGTTGTAAAATCAGTGTTGGAATATTCAAAGAATCCTATCATCATTGTAGTATCAAATCCTCTCGATGTAATGACTTACGCAGCATTTAAAGCTTCAGGATTGGACAGAAGCAGGGTATTTGGAATGGCGGGTGTTCTTGATACAGCCAGATACAGGGCTTTTCTTGCCTCGGAACTCAAAGTTTCACCAAAAGATATTCAGGCTTTGTTGTTGGGTGGACATGGAGACACTATGGTGCCATTGCCACGATATACTACAGTAAGTGGCATTCCGGTGACCGAATTAATAGAACCTGATGTTCTGAATGCCATTGTAGACCGTACCAAAAGTGGGGGCGGTGAGCTTGTAAAACTTATGGGAACTTCAGCCTGGTACGCTCCCGGAGCAGCTGCAGCTCAAATGGTAGAGGCCATTGTAAAAGATGAAAACAGAATATTCCCGGTTTGTGCGCATCTCAATGGTCAGTACGGCCTGAAAGATATTTTTGTAGGTGTTCCCGTCAAATTGGGTAAAAACGGTATCGAAAGTATTATCGAACTTAAGTTAAACAATGACGAGAAAGCATTATTACAGGAATCCGCCAATGCTGTGAAGGAAGTAATGGACGTGTTTGATAAAATGTAAATAATCTCCTATACTTCTATTAAAATTATAATGAAGTCTTTATAGAAGTTTGTCATGTTTAAATACTGCTTGTTACAACTGCTGGATTAGATTCTATTAATGAATAAATGATATCAAATATTTAACATTTTGATAGTAATAGTTTTGAAAACACTGGCGTTATTACTATAATGAAACATAACCTTTTAATCCTATTATTTCTTCCCACCCTATTTATAAGTTCGTATATAAAAGGACAGTCAGATTTTATTGCTGCCGAAATAGAATTAGCCTATCATTGTGATGTGATGACCAATGCCTCTGAAAGCAGACATCGGGTGATGGCTCATGAGAAATTTATAGAAGGTTTTGGCAAATTACTTCAAAAAGAAGGTTCATATAATTATCCTTTTGATTCTTTAAAATGGATATCCAAAAAGATGCCTGAAAATAAATCTTTCAGAATCATCACCTGGGAAGTAAAAAGTAAGGTTGACGAATATAAATATTACGGATTTATACAGTGGTCCGATGGAAAACTTTTACCATTATCAGATCACTTTAAAGAAGCAGAAGATGTCATTGACGAAGAGTTTAAGGCAGACAACTGGCTTGGGGCAGTGTATTATCATCTTATGGAAGTAAAAGCAACCAATGGTTCTGTCTATTATCTTTTATTTGGAGTGAACCGATGGAGCAAATTTGAAAATATTAAATTGGTTGATGTATTGTTCTTTACCAAAGATAACGAACCGGTATTTGGCAAGCCGGTATTCAGAAAATCCGAGAAAGATGAACAGGATGTTTTCTACAATCGATTGGTTTTTAAATATGCGTCTGATGCACAAATGACAGTCAATTATAATTCCGGGCTCGAAATGATTGTATTTGACAACCTGATCCCAAAAATGAGTAGAATCCCCGGCCAGGGTCAAACTTTAGTCCCTGACGGTAGTTATGTTGGGTTTTCTTTGGACAAAAATTATTGGAATAGAGTAGACAAAATAGCAACTGAAGTTATGGAAACAGCTCCCAGACCTAATCCGGTGCTCGATCAGCGTAAAGGAAAAAAGATATTTGGAAACTAGGGCCAGTAACATCATAATAAAATATAGCTATACCTCCTGGTCACTTTTGTTTTTTACCTTGATTTGACAGAATATTGCCAACAAGCTTACCTAACTTATTTTGCTTACAAAGCAAGAGATTAATTTTTTTATATTTATGATAATTTTTCAAAAATTTAAATGAATACCTACATGAATAAACTGATGCTAATTGTCTTATGCTGCATTTTTAACCATCTGGTTTTTGCACAAAAATCCTTAAAACCAAATCAGTTTGAAGGATATATTATCTCATCTGACAGTGTCAGAAAAGAGGTCATTATCGAAATCGAGAACAATAATTTCCCATGGTCTTTTCAGGAAAATGTAAAGTTTTTTGATAAGTCATTGCTATCCAATTCCAGAATCAAAAGAGAAGATAAGAAGGTATGTCTACCCGGAGAATACATAGAATATGGCTATGCCGGAAAAAAATATGTTTATGTAAATTATTATGTCAAAAGTAAAGAAGAAGATAATATTTTAAAATCTACCTATGGCAAAATCAAAGGTGATAAAAATACAGACTTTTTTGCCGAAGTCTTTAAAGATGGTAAGCTTTTCCTCATGAAGTTTTATCTACCACCGGTCATCTCTGATGAAGATTATGAAGACGATGCAAAGTTGCAGCAATACGTAGACGAGTCCAATACCACT
>JACMLK010000183.1 GCA_014379665.1 Saprospiraceae bacterium
ATTTCTCAGGCAGAAGGAGATGTCAAAATCATCGGTCTTTCAGAGATGGAAGGTACCGTGTATAGTGAAAAAGGGATTGATATGGAAGCAGCACTCGCTTTCAGGAAAGAACACGGCACAATTTTAGGATTACCAGGGACAACTAGCCTCAAAGAAAGAGGAGATTGGATTAGTATAGAGTGTGATATTCTGGTTCCGGCAGCCCTCGAATCCGTGATCACAGAAGAAAATGCGCATAGGGTAAAAGCAAAAGTAATAGGAGAAGCTGCCAATGGTCCCATAACATCAGGCGCTGCGGAGCAACTTTTAAAAAGTGGAGTGGTCATAGTGCCTGATATGTACCTCAATGCCGGAGGGGTCACTGTTTCTTATTTTGAATGGTTGAAAAATCTTTCACATATGAGATTCGGACGAATGGATAAAAGATTCAATCAGAATACCTATAAAAATATTGTGACTACTTTTGAGACACTCACCGGAAAATCTATCGGAGAAAAAGAAAAAACGTTCATTACCCGAGGAGCTGAAGAAGTGGATCTGGTCCGGTCAGGACTGGAAGAGACCATGGTCAACTCATTCAATCAGGTAATGGAAGTATATCATAGTAGTGAAAAAATAGATAACCTAAGGGATGCAGCATTCGTCACAGCCCTCAATAAGGTAGCTAATGATTATATGACGCTGGGTGTATTCCCATAAATTTTAAAAAGGACATATTTCGACAGAGGGCGTCTAAAAAAGTCAGGACGCCCCCTTTTTTGGCTCCTATCAAATATACCCTCTATATAGACAATTTAAAAGCATCAATTTTAAAATAAGAACTTTTAGTACCCAATCGTCATGTTGAATCTAAAATTATAGGTCGACAATTGATTACAAAGTTTTTTTATATTACTTTTAATGTTTTAGTGTGATTAAAATCATCTTATGAGAGTGATTTATTCCGTATGGGTTTTGCTTTTCATTTGTTATCATATGAATGCACAGCCACCTATTTGCGGAAATAATCCTGCCATGACATCTATCTGCAAAGATGCATGTATCATCTGTGATATTGACGGGTTTACAGGCCGGAACAATAGTAATATTACAGGACAGGCGCCTCAGGGTTTCTGTACTTCCCTGGTACATCATATGCAGTGGATTGGTTTTATAGCAGGTACGGCCGATATAAGTATCGAGATCACTGTATTCAACTGCGTGGATAATGATGGATTGGAAGTGGGCCTGTATGAAAGTTTGGATTGTGTCACATTTAGAAAGATCAGTGAATGTGACACTGACATCAGAGAAAATGAAGTAAGAGTTTTTACCAACACTGTCCCGCTTATCATTGGCCAATATTATTATTTCGTCATGGATGGGAGCGGTGGTGATATTTGCAATTATACCATCAAAGTAAAGTCAGGTTCCACCAAAGTATTACCTTTAGAAACTGCCGCAAACATTGCCATGCCTTCCGTGGTCTGCCAAAACGAAAATTTTGACATTAGTACACCTGGTCTTATGGGCGCCACTTTTTATAACTGGACACTGGATGGAGTTTTATTAAATACTACCACTTCTTTTAAACATGTATTTGACAAACCAGGAAAATATGAGATTTGTCTTCTAGCTTCCAATGTATGTGACTTGGCCCCGTCATCTTGCAAAACGATTGAAGTGCTCCCTGTTCCAATATCACGATTCCAACAACAGGTATGTTATGGCGAATGCTTCAGATATGAAGGAAATCAATACTGTAATTCGGGACTTTATGATATAAAATTATTAGCCGCTAACGGATGTGACAGCATAGTCACACTTGACCTTATCGTAGATGATAGGGTGACTGCTACCACTTCACTGCATATTTGTGATGGAGATACATTAACATTGGGAAACGGAAAATTTTATGCTGAAGGACAGCATGAAACCATCATAAGCAATGAAGAAGGATGCAATATTTACATGACGTTGGATTTGAAACTCATCAAATGCAATATAACTTCCACATCTCTTTCGACACCGGCAAAATGTAATGGTGAGAACTCAGGTATGATAAGCTTCAAAGTTGACAATGGTACGCCTCCTTTCAGGTACACCGGTTTCAAAATTGAAAATCCATCCATAACATTTATGGGAGATCTGGATGCTGTCAATAAAATAGTTCAGCTCTCAGGATTAGATGAGGGAAATTATATCATCACCATTTTGGATACATTTGGGAATAGCAGGGTTATTAATAATTTTGTGTCTCAACCGCCTCTTTTATCTTCAGATGTGGTCACCTCTGACTATAATAATTTTCAGGTATCCTGTTATGGAAGCAATGACGGATATTTTATCATTCAACCGACAGGTGGGGTCAGCCCTTATACATATAAACATACTGATCTGACTTCCACCTCCGATACCATCTCAAATCTTATATCCGGGACTTACACTACTGTGGTAACTGACTCTAATGGTTGTGAGGAAATGATCATAACCAATATCAACCAGCCCGATTCACTCCATATGATTCCGGATTTTATAGATCCTGACTGCAATGGTCTGAATACGGGATCAATTGTTGTTTCGATGATTTCAGGAGGCGTTCCACCCTATTTGTTTTCAATGAATTACGGGCCTAAACTTGATATAACGACATATAATAATCTGACGGAAGGAATTTATTCCATCGAGATGTATGATAATAATGATTGTTATATCAAATACAGCGAACTGCTTACTGCACCGGAGATACCTGAACTTATTGTTGAAAATAGTGATCTGACGGTAATGCTTGGAGATAGTATATTGATGAAAGTAATCAGTAACCTATCCGAACAAACTATCATCTGGACTCCAAATGAAAATATTGGCTGCAAAGAATGTTTGGTTACTTATGCTTTGCCGGTCAACGATACAGATTATTTACTTTCTGTGATTTCAAAGGATGGTTGTGAAAAAAATGTACTCATCAGTGTAAAAGTAGATAAAAAAAGGAGTTTTACCATTTCCAATATAATATCTGACAATGATGATCAGCACAATGATAAAATAAGATATTTTGCAGGCAAAGATGTAGCATATATAACCCATTTTAGTATTTATGACAGATGGGGCAATCTTATCTTTGAAAATACCAATATCCCG
>JACMLK010000184.1 GCA_014379665.1 Saprospiraceae bacterium
ACTCTAAGCCCAAAGTCAATTTTCTGATCTTTTATATCGGCATCTAAACGGGTGCCGGTCATGGTTATATTTTCTCCGCTGGTTATTTTTCCTATGTCAGCAACTACTTTTAAGACATCACCTTCCGTGTCAGCAAGAAAATTCATATTGGTAATAATGTTAGTACCAAAGGCAAGATAAGGAACCTTAAGCTCCCCTTTCCATCTGTCCCGATCAGAAAAATTACCGTTCAGGGTGATTCGCTCCATTCTGTTCAATGTTGGTATAAACGCCCTTAAAGTAGGATGATCTCTGATATCAGCAGCAATAGTAAAATCATAAGGGTCAATCTTTTTGGAAATGGTATCAGGCCTGATGGCATAATAAGGTGCCATGGCATTCAAAAAAATGCTACCGAGTTGGGTTGCTTTATATTTGCCATTTATAGAAGCCTGAGCAAAATCTGAACGTAAGTTGATACTTTGAATATTTTTTTCAAAAGTAGCGATAATGGATACGGAATCCAGTTGTATCCTTTTATCGTTGGCCATCAGCAGCGATTCTGTAATAAAAACATAGCCCTCCAGGGTGTCAGGATCGAAAGCAGGGATATAACTTTCAACCTTTCCTCGATATTTGAAAGGAATGGTTGTAAAATGCAGGGGAAGTGTTTTGATACTATCAATATTAGCTCGAAATATAATACATGGCTTAACTGCCAGGATATCACCTTCGGCTTCAAAACTGAGATGAATATTTGGATCCCTGATATCGCCATTGGCCATAAAATTCATCCTGTCTAACTGAGCATCAAGATTTATATTTTTATACACATAACGTCTGTACTCAAAACTTTTGATCAGACCATCTATATTAGCCTTAGCTACTTTAGGATCATAGGCAGTGCCTTTGATGATAAATTCTGCAGTGATAGCACCTATAGTATCGGGTTGGTTAATCAGTTTTCCAACATCTAAAGCATCCAGATAGACATAAACATCATATTTCGCCAATGTTGGTTTTTTTATATCCTTTATAGTACCTTTTGCAGAAACATTTCCGAGAGATGTTTTTAAAATTATATCAGAATATAAACTGGTCATATTCCCATTTACCAAACCACTTAATGACATCATATCTGGTATCCGTATGTTTTCAGGTATAGTACCTTTTGGCATTAGTGAACGTATATCATCAGCGGTAGTACTCAAATTTCGAATATCCAGATTCATGCCTACACGGTCTAAATCAGTAACATTGGTCAAACTGCCGGAAAAATCAACCCGGGTATTCCTAAATCCCTTAGCCTGCATGTTTTGAAAATGTAGGTTTCTTAGATTGCCATACATTCGTCCATCCACATCAAAAATGGTCTCAGGGTCTTCAAAACCAGGTCTTACGGCAAGGAAAGGAGCAAAATAGAGTATATCTTTTACCTGAATCCTGCTATGATCCAACAATATATCCATTTCAATCAGGGTCCTGTCATTTGCTATGGCATCAAGCGATGGATATCGTATAACTACACTTCGTTTCAACTCGCTGCCCGGTGTTTTCATCAAAAGTCTGGTTGCACGGACGCCTTTGTCGGTATACTGAAAATCAGTAAATAAACTATTGAGCACAAAACCACTTTTATCCACCATACTTCCACTGGTGATCATGGCAGCAATAGTATCCTTGTGGATAAAAAAGCGATCAGCTTCCAGATTTAACCGGGTCAAATTGAGATGGCCATAATCCATTCCGGGACTCACCTTAGGTTTGGTATTGTCATCAAATACGAGTTTACTGTTGTCCAAGCGAATAGCATCTATCGTTAATTTCCATGGCAGATATTCGCTGGCTATTTCATGGCCTTCACTGGAAACCAATTTTATCAGGTCAGATTTTTTTTTGCTTTGCATAATGATGTTTGCACTCACATCTACCATTTCAATTCTTTTGAAAGCCATCACATTGGAACCAATATCAAGTTTTTTGGGAAAAACGTCTAATGACAATCCCTTGAATGAAGTCTCTATCGCTGAAACCTGGTTGCGGTAATCAAATTCAATGTTTTTAATGCTGGTCTGCTGATTGGTTAATTGGAGGAAAACAGTTTTAGGGTTGAGTGTGCTTGTCTCTGTAGTTTTGGCCGTAGTAACTATTTCCACTGCAGAAGTCTGATATACATGACCTTTAATACCGTCAATTTTAATGATCGGCACATCAAAATTTAATCCGGATGGATCAAATGTATCGATTTTGGTATCAAAGTGAGCAACATATACCATTGCATCATTTCCCTTTAAATCGTCCTTATAGGTAAAATAAGTGTCGTCAAGTATGATGTGCTCAATAGCCATATTCAGAGGTGTCTTTTCTTTTGCTGGAGTTTCAGGAGAAAAAGCATCCATTATAAATTGATAATTGAATACCGTATCAGGCCGTTGTCTGTTAATGTGGATGGTAAGACCTGTCGCTTTGACTTCACATATCTGTATGTCACTTGACAGCAATCCGAACATATTTAAATCTACAACAAAAGTCTGGCTTGCCAGCAAAGTATCTTTATGCTGATCTTCCAGATAAATGCCCTCCAGTGCAATTGTGTATGGGAATGAAATGCTCAGATCCTGGATAACCACTTTGGTATTCAGTTTTTTTTCTAAGTAGGAAACAATCTCTTTCCGGGCAAAATTTTGTATTGGTTTTATTTGAATTAGAACAAGTAAGACGATAATCAGACTGATACTGAATATCAGCAATATCTTTAATATCTTTAATATACTCCCAGTCAGTGATTGTTGTTTTTTTCCGGTCTCATTTTTTTCTCCCATACACTATATTGTTGAATCTCCAAAGAGATACGCATTTTAGTCCCCATATATGATCGATTACAAATGAATATGTAACGATGGGATCCATGATAATTAATAAAGTCCAAAAAGGACATAGTATCTCTGTTGTGAGTTCTCTTTATCCTGAATGAGCATTGGTTTTAAATTTTCATGATTGAGCGAGAGCAGTAAGTATGTAACCGATAACAAATGCAGCAGGAAATTAGTTCATGAATTATTAAGCAATTGGCAATGTTTACTGCTCTAATTACTTAAGTAATATCAGAAATTAGTTGAGTCTCTTTAAATATATAGTACTAACTGTTAATTTACTCTTTGAAAAACTACAGGTATTAAAGAATTCTTACCCTGGCTCTTTAACCTCCACTGAATCAATGAAAGGAGTATTTTTCGTTATTACAATTATTACAATTCATACATTAATTTTGACCTGGATGCACTATTTTGCTGTAGGTTCCTTAAGAAACTTGTTAATCATGGAGACAGTAGCTGAAATTAAAGTGCTGTCCTGTGGTGTTGTCAATTCCCCAATATAATCACCATGCCCACCGGGAATAATGGCAAGACGGGAGTTTGAAATTAAGCCTTGCATTTCAACTGCATGCGCCGGAGTGGTAACATCACGGTCGCCTATAATAATAAATGCAGGTACTTTGATTGATTTTAGTTGCTCATCTGAAATGTCCTGAAATGATTTCATCCTGGCTACATCCCGTTCATACATTTTGTGAAGAGCACTTGTGTCAGGGTTTATTTTCAGAAAAGCATCTTTATATGGTTGGGGCATACCTTCAAAGGTTGGTTTGGACATCATATCCCAAAACCAATCAGGAGCTCCTGCTTTTTTAA
>JACMLK010000017.1 GCA_014379665.1 Saprospiraceae bacterium
AAAATGGCATCCTGGGGCAGAGAACAGGATTACTGGATATTAAAGAAATCATAAATAATGGTAAGAATTGTCCAAAAAGGAAAAAATCAAACACTAATCATCTATTTTTGCCCCTTAACATAAGATCAGATTCAAATTTTGAAGAAAATAGATAAACTTATTTCAACCAGTTTTATAGGCCCGTCCTTTCTTTCATTTTTTGTAGCCACCTTTGTATTGGTGATGCAATTTTTGTGGAAGTATATCGATGAGATTTTAGGCAAAGGTTTTACTATTTTTGAAATGCTGGAGCTTATATTTTATTATTCTGTGACATTGATTCCACTATCGGTGCCTATTACCATATTGATTTCATCAGTGATGGTTTTTGGAGACATGGCAGAAAAGTATGAATTGTCCAGCATGAAGTCAGCGGGTATCTCACTGCTTCGTATTATGTTTCCCAGCATTATTGTGGCTATTTTTATTGGATTATTTTCAATTTTGGCGTCCAATTTTCTAAAGCCGGCAGCTAATCTTCAATTTCAAAAAAGGTTTCTGGCACTCAGAAAACAAAAGTCTGCATTAGCCATTGAAGAAGGTATTTTTAATAATGCTTTCAACGAGACTATCATACGTGTTAATAAAATTGATAACGATGGTCGAGGTATTCATGATGTGCTGATCTATGATCATACTCAAAATGACAAAAGCCTTATCGGAGTTATGTCGGCCAAAGGAGGAGAGATGTATACAGCCGAAGAAGGAAGATATTTTGTCATGAAACTGGATAGCGGAATTCAATATCGTGAGTTGGAGAAGAAATCAAAATTAGGAAGTTCAAAATCTGAAATTCCTTTTATGCGGACCTATTTTGACCAATGGACAAAGTCTTTTGATATGAACCAGTTTGACGCTGAAGAAGGTATCCTCAATTTTAACAGGAATAAGGAAGATATGATGAATACTTTTCAGTTATTTAGATCAATCGATTCCTTTCAGTCAAACATCATAAATAATAAAGAAAAGATAGATTCAAGAATCAGGATATTATTTTCCGGTACACCTTCAGAAAACGAAATAAATCTCACAGATACAACTCAGGTGATTCAAAATTTAAAACTAAACTCCGGTTTAAAAGAAATGTCTGCCGTATCGATCACTAAGGACACTTCCGAGTCCGGAATAGAAAAGAAAAACAATATTTCAACCGTTAAAAAAATTCCGAAAATCATAGAAGGCAGTACATTCAAAGATACAGCGGGAATGGAAATGCCGGTGATCTTGAAAAAGTTGATTAGCCAAAAAGATATACATAATTATCAGACCATTAACCATTTTGTTGAGTCTATTAATCCTACTGACTACAGGGATGTTGTAGTAAAAGCCCAAACTGATCTTTCTCGTGACCGCGATGAATTACTTATGTTGAAAAACACCAACTATGACTTTACAAAATTAAACCATAAGTACATGCTAAGATTAAATCAGCAATACAGTTGGGCAGTAATTTGTATCATTTTTTTATTCATTGGTGCCCCGTTAGGTAGTATTATCAGGAAAGGAGGTTATGGCTACCCCATGCTCGTAGCTATATTATTTTATATGATTTTTATTATTGGAACCATCCTTGGTGAAAAACTGGTCAGAAATGAAAGCATGAGTGGGTTGAAGGCTGCATGGTTACCTTGTCTGATTCTTACACCTTTTGCTATACTTCTCACTATAATGGCTATTCGCGACATAAAATTCAACCCTGCGGCCATTTTTGATTTCTTTTTCAGTAAGAAAAAATCAAAGGATATGCCGATTTAAAATTGTCGGACATCATACTAAAATGTTTTTTGTACAATACTAACTTTATGGCATATTTTGAAATTTAATTTTTATTTTAATCGAAATAATTCCTATTAAATAATATCTTAACACACATTATCATCAAAATAGATATTATATTTTGTTTCATCGACAGATCTAAAAAATAATATTAAGAGGCTAATTGCCTATCTTTCAAAAACAAATGTATTTTTTGTCTTATCTTTTTATGAAATTGCTTTTCTTTGTAGTTCAATTTTCCCATTGAGAATTTTTCATCTATTTTCAAATTTAAACAACCTGGTAATGTATAGCTTTACAAAATCGATTTTTCTATTTATATTTTTCAATATATTTATGGTTTTTTGTAGTTCCGCCCAGACTGATGTGGTGGTAACTACCTATGAAGATCTCAATGGAAATGGTGTTATGAATGGGGGTGAACCTACCAACATTGTTGTACCTCAACTCTGGGAGGATACAGAACCTAACGGAAGCTATGAATTTCTTGTTCCCATCCCATTTATTGGAGGACAATTTTCCAATGTACCTGATGGCAATTATGAATTAAGATATCCTTCACCTTCAGGTGGTTATATTTTACTCACCCCGGCTTCAGGGGCACACCAATTTATAGTAAATGGTACCACTATTAACCGTAGTGCCGGCTATTACGTAACGGTAACTATCGGAAATTTCGTTTGGGAAGACCTTAATGGAAATGGAATCCAGAATGCTGAACCGGGAATCGTTGGAGTAAATATTGATTTGAATGGTACTACCGGACTTGGGGTACCTGTTTCACTATTCACTTCTTCAGGTGCTGGAGGAGCGTATAGTTTTACCGGCCTTGAACCGGGAGATTATACCATAACTTTTGCCCTGCCGTCAGCCAACCATTTCTTTACCGAACCTGATGCCACCGGTGACACAAATGACAGTGATGCAGACCAATTGACTGGTGACGCACCTCAAATAACAGTGTTGAGTGGTGACGTTATAACCCATATAGATGCAGGGATGTACATTGGATCTACAATCAGCGATTTTGTTTGGGAAGACATCAATGGAAATGGCATACAGAATGCAGAACCCGGCATAAACGGAGTAACCGTAAATCTTAGCGGGAACGACGGTGCGGGAAACCCTGTCAACCTGAATGATGTCACTGCAGGTGGTGGATTATATTCATTCACAGATGTACCACCCGGAAATTATACCGTAAATTTCACTTTACCTTCTGCCAATCATTTCTTTACTGAACCTGATGCCACTGTTGACACGAATGATAGTGACGCCAATCAGGTGAGTGGTGATGCCCCTGCGGTAACTATTATTAGTGATGACATCATTACTAATATTGATGCCGGTATGTATATCGGGGCCACAATCAGTGATTTTGTATGGGAAGATCTCAATGGAAATGGTATCCAGGATGGAGGCGAACCGGGTTTCCCGGGCATTAACGTGACCCTTTCAGGAACAGATGGTGCAGGTAATCCTGTGAATCTCGGACCTATTGCTACAAACGGAGCCGGTAACTACATTTTTGATGACTTGCCTCCAGGCACATATACTATTTCTTTTGCATTACCAACAGTAAATCATTATTTCTCTCTTGCCGATCAGACTATTGATACAAATGACAGTGACCCAAATCCCGCTACCGGTACTACCCCTTCGGTTACATTGATAAGTAATCAGGATGTGAATAATGTGGATGCCGGAATTTTCGAAGCTGTTACTATCGGTGATTATGTATGGGAAGATACAAATGGAAACGGAATTCAGGATGGTGGAGAACCCTCACTCAATGGCGTGACTATCACCATTACCACCTCTTTGGGAGGACCTGTCACAAGGGCTAATGGCACACCTGCTACACCTGTGATTTCAGGTCCCGCAGGTGCTTATGTATTTAATACTTTGCGACCGGGTCAGTACATAGTGACCTTCTCAGCATTTGCAGGATATTTTAGAACAACACAAGGTGCCGGAGGTCCTACAGTTGACAGTGATGCAGATGTAAATACCGGCGCTACAAGTATTATTACTACGATGTCCGGTGATGATAACGAAGACATTGACGGAGGTTATTTCAGGGCAGGAACCATAGGTGATTTTACATGGATAGATTTTGATGGGGACGGAATTCAGAATGATCCCAATCCATTAGGAGGAGTGAATATAACATTGACTGATGATCTGGGCAATCCTGTGAATAATGCTCTTGGATTTCCTGTAGGTCCACTGGCATCAAATGGTGCAGGTGCATATTCGTTTACCAATCTTCGGCCAGGCACCTATAAACTGACCTTCACTGCTCCAGCGGGCTACTACCCTACCAGATATAATGCATCCGGTGGAGCTAATGATGCGACCGATGCGGATGATGATTCGGATGCTGATCAGGGCAATGGGAATATGACATTCGATATAGATATTGTATCCGGAGAAACTGAGACAGGCATAGATGCGGGATTCTATCAGCCGTTCACTATCGGAAATTTTGTTTGGCATGATGCGGATGCGGATGGTATACAGGACGGAGGTGAACCAGGCTTAGCCGGGATACAAGTAACTTTAATACCTATTGGCGGCCCTTCAACAGATGTGAATAACAATGCACTTGTACCGGAGGTCACAGATGCGGCGGGATTCTATCAATTCATGAATATCAGACCCGGAGAATATGATATCAACGTTGCTGCGCCTCCTATGTGGTTTTTTTCTGATATTGATGCAGGAGGAGATAATGTAGACAGTGATTTTAATAATGCGGGAAATCTACCGGATAAAGTTCAGTTTAACTCAGGAGAAGTTTTTGATAATTATGATGCCGGGCTTTATAAAAATATTGAAATTATCGGTACAGTCTGGATAGAACAGGATGATGATGGTTTTCAATCCATGACAGAATTTGGAGCTATGGGTGTCCAGGTTGAGATATTTTCTGTTCCTGGTGGTGTATTGGGAGGTACCAGTGTGACAAATGCCATGGGGCAATATACTTTTTCAGTAAAACCAGGAGATTATTTCATTACAATAGGTTCGGGCAATTTCGGACCGGGAAACCCATTAAATGGTGTCATCAGTTGTTCTCCTACTTTTGATCCAAGTAATGATGTGGATTTGGATGACAACGGTGATGGACCTGATCCGGGACCAGTCGTTACCACAACCATTCAATTCAGATGTGGTGAGGAACCCGGCGCCGATGGAGTGACTAACGAAACCATAGACTTTTGTTTCCATTTTGATTGCGGAGCACAGAACAGTCTGGCTGCACCTTCATGCGCTTTGGTGATGGATACCATCTGTGATCTGAACATTCTTGATGTAGGTTGTGCCACCATGCCAAGCCCACCATTGGTAGGCCCTGCACCATCCCCGTTGTGTGAAGGTAATGGTGCACCTCATAATATGTCATGGTTTGCTTTTATTGCAGGTACAGGTAATTACGACATTGAGATTGTTCCCGGTGGATGTACTCCCGGAGCCGGAGGAGCCCTTGGTATGCAGGCTGGCGTGTATACGGATTGTACTTTCAGCGAATCCATTTTTTGTAGGGCCGATTGTTTTACCGGTCCAATTCTTATTAATAGTTCAGTGCTCATTCCGGGCAATACTTATTATTTCTGGTTTGACGGGTGTTCCGGAAGTGTGTGTAGTTATGAGATTAACGTCCTCGGTACGTTCCAACAATATACCTTACCTGAACCTACTGATGTAGTTTGCGTTTCCCCTGTGTGTTCTCCTGTTTGTCCTGATACTGATTTAAGTTTTGAAGTAAATAGCGGGTTTACAAATTTAACTGCAGACTTTAGGTGGAAAGTTACTTCCCCATCCGGTATAGTGACCTATATTCAGACCACAATGAATACATTAGACTTTACTGTCACAGAACTGGGTATTTACACTTTTGCAATAGAAGACATAAGAAATAAATGTTATACTACGACAGCTAAACCATTTACGACTATTGAGGTCAAACATCCTGATGATGAAAATTTTGGACTAGTTACCCTATGCCCGGAAGAAATTCCCGGATATAACGGTCCTACCATGGATGCATCCGGCAATACAGATCCGAACGGTGACAACAGTCACGGTTGGCAGGATCCCGCTTATAATTTTATCCTGGGACTGAATACTACCACAATCAATCCAAACGGTCCGGGTTGTATTTATGATCAGCAAATGACTCTGGCTGCTTTTCCAGTGAGTCCTCCCAATATGATGCGGTTAAAATTATGTGAAAATGAATTTCCTATAGAAGTAGGTGGTATATTTTTTACAGATGGGACAGACCTGATCGAATTGAGAGTTGATGATGCGAATGGTTGTGACAGTATTATTATGCTCGAAATTTTCAACCTCTATGTGGATGATTTACAATTCACTGAACAAGGATGCGTTCCAGGTGGATTTCAGTTATATTTTGAGTATTTCTTACCTAGCTATCCCGGGTTAACACACCTGATAAGGTGGAAAAATGATTCCGGCACTTATATAGATGATGGAGATCCCGATGGTAACCCTGCTTCCATTATAGTACAAACAAGTGGCACGTATACCATCGAAATTATATCCATGATGGAAGGTAAAGAATGTATAAATGAATATAGTTATGATTTGAATATCAGCGGTGTGACTCCACTTACTCCTGTTCCAACCACAGTGTGGGATGACATGCTGTGCAGCAATGAAAATATTCAAACGTATACGGCCAGCAGTCTTGATGGCGGTACCCAATTTGTATGGACCTATCCTTCCAATGTAGCTTCTGTGTCAGGCCAGGGCACACCGACACTTCAGGTTGACTGGGGAACGTCAGCCGGAGGCAATGTATGTGTTTCTGTGGCAAATTCCTGTGGTCAGAGTCTCCCTTATTGTAAAAATATTGTTATCACCCCTTTACCGGTTTCAGGTTTTGATCTGGATCATCTGATTTGTATTGACAGTACTGCGAGTGCTATTTTCAATCTTACAACAACACCGGGATATATATATAACTGGACATTGGATGGAGGCAATATTATAGCTGTACAGGGCTCTAATGGCAAGGATTCACTGGAAGTACAATGGCCGGATCCGGGCAAAAAATATATTACACTTCAAATTCAAAATAATGGATGTTTTTCCGGTATTGTACGGGATTCAGTTGATGTACTGGACTCACAGTTGGCCCCTTCAATTGGTTGTAATTCCGGATCTACTCAGATTGAATTTTACTGGACACCATTACCCGGACAGACAGGTGCAAATGTTACTGTTATAACCAGCCATACAGGTGTACTAACCGGCAACACATTTCTGGTTACAGGACTGTTGCCTGGGGTAACCGTAGAAATCGAAGTTGAGCATATCACCAATCACCCTTGTGGTAATGTCATAAGTATGGGATCATGTGTTACACAGGATTGCGTACCGGAAATAATTTCTATCCGACCGCAGGATGATATTTGTCTGGATGTCAATACATCTGTTATTAATTTGAAAGACTCTGTGGTCACGGTGACAACAGATGGCATTTACAAATTTACCGGCCCCGGTATTATAGATCAGGCAAACGGAATTTTTGATCCAAAAGTTGCCGGAATCGGCAGCCATCAGATTCGCTTTGACTATACTACTATTTTGGGATGTATTTCATCCGCAGCTTTTACAACGATCACTATTTATGGGGTACCTACTTCAAATTTTACTGGTGACAATATCATTTGTCAGGACAGTGCGGCAATAATAATGTATACCGGCAACATCACATCCGGTGGTACATTTAACTGGAATTTTGGACCCGATGTAGTTGCTCCGGGCACTGGTCCGGGACCTTTTGCGGTGAGCTGGACGACGGCCGGACCAAAAACAATTACACTTACTACCTCAAAAAATGGATGTGTATCTACCCCATCAAACATAAATGTTACGGTAGAACCAAGAATTCAACCTTTGATTATCACATGTGCCTCAATTGGAGCCACTGTACTTACATTTGATTGGAATGACGTAGCCAACACAAGCGGTTTTGTTTTAACATTAAACGGGCAGCCTTTGCCAAACACCAATCAATCTGTATTGATGCTAAATAGCCTTAATACCAATACAAATTATACACTGACCGTTCAGGCTAATAGTATCAACTCTTGCCCCGGTGTAGCCGACACAATGCTCTGCAAAACACAGGACTGTCCGCCGGTGTTTCTTAAATTCTCCATTCCTGATTCTACTTTATGTTTTGCGCCAAATCTTCCGAATATTGATATTGACGTGACGGTGACAGGAGGTCTTCAGTCACCAAATCAGGTCATTACCTGGTCAGGTCCCGGAGTGAATGCATCGACAGGAATATTCAATCCAAATGTGGCAGGCGTTGGTACCCACACCATTAAGGTGTCATTGGTGGATGGTACGTGTACCAAGGATACTACCATGAAAATCACCATTATTGCTAAGCCGGTTTCCACCTTTACAGGACTTACAAATATATGCATTACGGACAATTATGAAGTGACGTACACCGGTACGGCAAATCTGCCGCTCAACTGGCAGCTCCCTAATGGTGTTACTGTTGCGCCTGTTTCAGGTCAACCAAATAAATATAAAATCACTTTTCCATCCGTAGGTAGTTATACTATAGGATTAATTTCAGGAAATTCGAATTGTGTTTCAGATCCGGTGACTTTAAATGTTAAGGTAGATCCAGAACTTGTGCCGGTATTAATCACCTGTCAGCAAACCACTACAAGCATTAATTTTCTCTGGAATGATATTAACTGTGCATCTCTGTATGAAGTTAAAATCAATATGGTAAGTAAAGGAAATCAGGGAGCCTTAAGTTATTTTATAAGTAATTTAATGGTAGGTGAAAAAGTTGAAATAGAAATAATACCGATTTCAGAATGTGCATGTCCTGCCATACCTATTTCAAAAATATGTGAAGCCAAACAATGTCCTGTTATTGATATAGCACTTTCAACTCCTTTCAGTTCGTTTTGTCATGGAACTAATACAAGTCCTTTCCAGTTGACATCAGTAGCTGTTGGATCGGGTGGCACAGGAATTGGCAGTTGGTCAGGTCAGGGTGTTTCCAATACCGGATTATTCAATCCTGTGGGCCTTAGTGCTGGTAACTACAAACTTTTTTACTCATTCAACGAAGAGAGTTGTGATTATTTAGACAGTATTTCTATAACCATCTTTGACAATCCAACTGTGGCAGTGACACCTACACAGCCAGATTGTTTTCTGTCCAATTTTGGAGAAGCAACTGTCACTACGACAAATGGCAATGGCCCCTATATATATTTGTTAAATGGAAGTAATGTGACACCGCCATTACAAAATCTGGCACCAGCTTCCTATCAATTGCAGGTAACAGATGTAAATAAATGTACTGCCACGACGTCTTTCAATATTGTATCTTCATCTGAACCTTCCATGACACTGACCGGAAATACTCAAATTCTCACCGGGCAACCTACTGAAATATCTGTAAATATTACGGGTTTGACTGCTCCTATTGACTCCATTGTCTGGGTTGATTCCAAAGGCAATGTGGAGTGCAGAGGATCTGACTGCCTGAAAGTAAAAGTATCACCTCTCGTGGATGAAACATATTGTGTCACTGTTTACTACAATAATGAATGCCAGATTTCTGAATGTGTGGCCATTGTTGTTCAAAAAGTGATAGTAATTACAATACCAAACGTATTCACTCCTGATGGAAATAATGCCACATTTTTTGTAGCAGGATTTCCCAACATAAAGACGATCAAGTCAATGAGTATTTTTGACAGATGGGGCAATCTGATGTTCACCAAAGAGAATATACCAGCGGGTGACCCCTCACAGGGTTGGGATGGAAAATTAAATGCAGCAAAAGTGACTCCGGGTGTTTATGTTTATAAAATTGAATTGGAAACTTTGGAGGGTAAAATTGAATTTTTTGCAGGAGATATAACCGTCCTGTAAGTCCTCTAATAAAATATAATGAGATTAAAACGTCCGGTGGTAACCCATCGGACGTTTTAATTTGTGGTATTATACAAATAATCAGACATAATTTTTAATTTTGCACCTTATTGGTTTGTATCAGAAATAGATGATACAATAAAAGGGAATCCGGTGCAATTTTTCAAGAGGAATGATGAGTCCGGAACTATCCCCGTAGCTGTAATTTTCAATAAAACGAAGGCAATAAACCACTGTACAACAAAGGGGTATGGGAAGGTGCCGGAAGTGAAATAAGTCAGAAGACCTGCCAATAAGTATATTTGTATGAACTTTCGGGATGAAAAGTCGGACAAAAGAAATACGCTTTGAAGTGTACTCCTTACTAATCAGGATATGCTTATGTGTGTAAATCTGTTCGTCTGCGCATCCTTGAAGACAATAATTGTAATTTGAGCAGACAATTCTTCATTTTAATTTGCCGGTTTATCCCGATCTTAATGAGTGCGTTCCCACTTCATAGCCAATTAATTATTGATTCCATTGAAATAAAAGCTATAAGACCGTATTCTTTTGATCTCATAAATCCATCCTATCAAAAACAGGACAGCAGTCTTACTCTTTTAAAAATTACGGATATTTTAAACAGGCTTCCTGGTGGCCAAATACAGATTAGTTCCCCCGGTGGCCTGCAAACATTTTTGCATCGAGGCATGAGCACCCGCCACCTGCCGGTGATTTGGCAAGGTTTAAATATTCAAAGTGTAATCAATAATACTTTTGATTACAATCTGATACCTGCATCACTTTTTAATGATATTACTTTTTATTCTTTTGGATCTCCGGCCATAACCGGTAATAATGCATTTGCTGGTGCTTTTAATTTAGGTTCAAAAAATTCAGATGAATTTCTGAAGATAGGTTTAGAAACCTCCTCATTATATAATTACAGGATCAATCTTTTGACACAGAAAAGATACGGTAATACAAGTCATACGTTTGGTACCGAATATTCCATCGAAAACAATATTTTTACTTATAAAGATGGTAATGATTTTAAAAAGAGGACTACTACTGATTTCCACAACTTCAATATTGTGTACCGTAACCGGTTTATTATCAATCAAAAACAAGTCATCTCTCTTGATTTTTGGTGGCAAAATGCACACCGGAATATTCCTGTTAGTATTACTTCTTCCCAAACTGACCAATTACAACACGACAGGAATCTGAGATTGCACATCAATCACACCTATTTATGGGGTAAGTATAAAATAGCTGCCAACGCACATTATATGAGCGAAATCCTGAACTTCAAAACTCCGGCTGTTGATTCCCATTCAGCATCAGATATTTACCAGATTGGTATAGAATTGACTGAAGTTTCAAAAAATGATCGACATTTCTTTTTAAAATTCAGGAAAGATATTGCAACGCCAAATTTTTATACAGAAATAAAAAACAGAAATACAGTATCTGCCGGAGTTTCAAAAAAATTAAAGCTCCATTCTAAAGTCATTGCGGGGATATCATTAAGGCAAGACATGGTAGATAAAAAATGGTTGCCTTTCTCAGCGACCGCCCTTATTAACTATTTTAAATCCAGTCTGAGCTTTTCAAAAAATTATAATCTACCGGGTTTCAATGATCTGTACTGGCCCAATGGTGGTGATGCTGATCTTAACGCTGAACAAATACTTCAAGCAGAATTAAGTACATGTTTCATCATTAATGAAATAAATTTTATACCAAAAGCTTATGTGAACAGAATTAGCGACTGGATTCAATGGACGCCACAGAACAATGGTATATGGACAGCAATAAATCAAAAAAAAGTTCAAAGCTCAGGTCTTGAACTTGAAATGAAACGGATATTCAGATTTGAAAAATTAATATATACTTTCTCTGCAGGTTATGCTTTTAACCGGACTTATGCCCTTGACCATTATACTGATAAATCTCAGATCGGAAAACAACTAATTTATGTTCCTAAGCATAAGA
>JACMLK010000185.1 GCA_014379665.1 Saprospiraceae bacterium
GATTCGGATACAAAAGAATACTATTTTCTGAATTGTTATTTTCATTTATCCCAACTGTATTTTTATGCACAACTTTCAGCCCGTTTCCAAAACTGGTCACCCACATTTCATTGTTGTCATAGGGATTGAAATATACACGCTCAGGTTGTCTGAACGGATAGTCGGTGACCAATGACCAGAAAGGAACAGATTCATTCATATTATTACTGAACCATAAGCCCTGGGTTTCAGTAGTCAGATAAGCTTCATTTGACTTTACCGGATCAAAAGTAATGGATGTAACACGGTCAAATGCAGAACCGGTCAACTTTGACCAGCTATTGCCGCGGTCAGTGGTTTTGTATAATCCTCCCAATCCATTAGGAGCACCACCCCATCCACTGAATACGCTGACATACCAGGTATTCTGGGTCGGATCTGACGGGTCTATGACAATATCTTTTGTCCAGTAATACATACCCGTGTGGCTCTTGTCAGTCCAAGTATTGCTTACAGGATGATATAAAAATACGCCACTGCTATTGGTAAAAACACCATTTGGATTTCTTCGTCCTGAAAAAGTGCACACTACCGAACCATCATTTAAAACCCGGATACATGCAGGGTGTCCTTCGGTACGAGGAGGATTTGATAACTTTGACCAGGTACTGGCAGCTCCGGATAACAAATTATTCGTTAAGTATATACCACCTTTCTGAATCCCCTGGGTTCCACCGTAATGGATGACAGATGCATACATTCTCTGATCATTAGTAGGGTCGGCTGCAACCCAGAAAACCGGATGATTAAATAAAACCAGTGTAGACCAATTGGACCCGTGATCAGTTGAAAATACGATTTTACCATTGATATCTGTCCCATCGAGCGGAGCATCAGCTAAGCGGGTACTCTGATACATGTCATGAATATTACTGCAGGCTCCGTATAGGTTACCATTATTTGTTTTTTCTAATCTGTAGAATGAATTGACTGAAAATCCGTTGTAATTAAAACCCCACGTATTACCTGAGTCAGCACTTTTTATTGCCCCTATATCACTGAAACAACCCATCATATTGTTTGCATCCATCCATTCCACCTGCCAGCAAGTGGTATTTTCCAGTCCAATGCTCGTGTATGATTGTTTCACAGGCGTATTGCTGCCGGCAGGATGCTGATCTTTTGAACTTACGTATGCCTGAGACCATCCCGAGCCACCATCAGATGTAACCTGAACATTGCCGTATGTACCAAACAATACTTTATTGACATTATTTGGTGCCACACTGATTCCAAAACATGTTTCACTCCAACTCCAGGCCTTGTCTCCGCCTGATCCTTCCCAACCGGTGATTATATTCTCATTATTGGTTGTATTAAAGACTTTTGTCCATGTACTTCCGTTATTGTTTGTTTTGAAGACTAATGGTGCACTCAGTATTTCGTCATGTCCTCCCAAATATATCGTGTTGATATTATTTTCGGCCATACCTACATACATAATAAAATCATTTGCAAAATTTATGCCTGCCGATTTTGAATCCCAATGTCCATTATCATTATCCATGGTGTAAACCCCCCTGGCAAAATTATAATAATCCCAGGGCATGACACCATTGTAGGTATCCGTAACGTCCGCGGTTATACAAACAAACCTGGTGGTATCCCCATCAATTGCTCCTGCAAAACTCCATATCACTTGTCCGGAAGGAATGCCCGTAGTAACCCGGACATCAAAGCTGTTTCCTCCATTTTCAGATATAATCAGTCCGTCATTCGTCCCGATATATATCTTCTTCCCATCCCACAAAACACCACCCATAATGAGTCCGGCTCCATTATTATCGGCTTGTTTTACCAATGAAAATGTTGATCCGCCGTTGTTTGAGAATAAAATATCTCCGTAGGCATTGATCAATAATTGGTCGGGGTTATCGTAATTTGCCGAAATCCTGTAGACTTTCCCATAAGTTGACAATGAATAACCGGTCAATTGTTGCCAGTCATCTCCTCCATTGGTCGTCTTTACAGGATACCCATCATTTCCGTCATTAAAATTGCTGTATGCAATCTCACTGTTTTGTGTAAACTCATAAGTACTGGTATTAAAGACCTGCAATTTTGAAAAATGAATTTGTTCATAAGTCTTCCCAAAATCTGTAGTATGAAATAATTGACTCATGTCACAACTGACATAAAACTCTTCATCATTGTCCGGGTTTACTTTTGGAAAAAATAAAGCACCGCCACCACCAATACCTTTTGGAGAATAAACGAATGTCTGTGCTAACGATACAAGATGTAAGCAAATAAAAGAAACCTGAACCAATAGACCAATACACTTTTTCATTATCATTTTAATTTTTGAAAATAAGTTTATATAAGTGCGGTTAGATCCTATCCGGCATCCCTCCGTCAATGATCATTCAGAGGCAACCCTCTTTGTTGCCATTCTTTCCAATTGATATATTCTGGTGCGACACGGTGTACTTCCATCGTAATACAATCTTCTACCGGACAAACGAGCTGACACAAATTACAACCTACACATTCCTCATCTTTCACTGTATAGGTATTGTAAGGATGGCCGCGTTCAATATGAATAGACTGATGGGAAGTATCTTCACAGGTGATGAAACATAACCCACAATGTATACATTTGTCCTGATTGATATGTGCGATGTGATGGTAATTGATATCCAGATCTTCCCAATGGGTTATTTTTTCTACAGACTTTCCTATGAAATCATTAGTGGTTTTGTATCCTTTTTCATCCATCCAATTGTTTAAACCTTCACACATATCTTCAATGATCCGGAATCCATGTGCCATGGCTGCGGTGCAAACCTGAACTGTGGTACTTCCCAAAAGCATAAACTCCACGGCATCTTTCCAGGTACTGACGCCTCCGATTCCTGAAATCGGTACACGTGATGTGAGCGGATCCTGTGCTATTGTAGTCAGCATTTTGAGTGCAATCGGTTTGACAGCAGGTCCGCAATATCCTCCAAAAACACTTTTGCCTGCTACAAATGGATTGGGTACCAGTGTATCCAGATTGACTCCTGTCACGCTTTGTATCGTATTGATCAGACTCAGGGCATTGGTACCGCCTTCCACTGATGCTCTGGCGGTGGGAACTACTGAATGTACATTTGGTGTCAGTTTAGTGATAACGGGAATGTTGGCTTTTTCCATCACCCATTCCACCACCATTTTGGCTATTTCCGGGTCCTGACCTACTGCTGCTCCCATACCTCTTTCGGTCATCCCATGCGGACAACCGAAATTCAACTCGAAACCCATAGCTCCCGCATCTTCACATTTTTGAATGAGTTCGTGCCATGAATTCCGATCATTGTCGGCCATCAGAGAAACGATCATGGCGCGATCTGGGTACATACTAACCACTTCGTATATTTCTCTCAGGTTGATTTCAAGCGGACGGTCACTGATCAGTTCAATGTTGTTGAATCCCATCATGCGCTTGCCACCGTAATTGACAGAAGAATAGCGGGATGACACATTTTTTATCTGTGAACCCAAAGTCTTCCATACTACCCCACCCCAACCTGCTTCATAGGCCCGGATAACATTAATTTTTTTGTCAGTAGGCGGGGCACTTGCTAACCAGAATGGGTTTGGTGATTTGATGCCGAGGAAATTTGACGATATATCAGCCATGTTATTATTTATCTAAGTTTTTCAGATGCAAAAAGATTCAATCTATACCGACGAGAATTTAAAAGAAGAAAAATTCTGTCGGTATTATAAAGACAATTAAATGTCTTTATAAATATGCAAGAATAGCAGCGGCGCCATCTTTTCCTGCCTGTACCGCATCAACAACTTCTTTGCCGCCATTTACACAATCCCCACCGGCAAAAACACCTTTAAGATTGGTAGATGAATGGTCATTTACTTCGACTTTCCCTTTGTGGTTATAAAGCTGATAACTATCTACCAGATGCTCATAAGGCATTTGTCCTGCCGCTTTGATCACCATATCTACTTCTAAAGTAAATGTCTGACCGGAAGATACAGGGCTTCTTCTGCCGCTCGCATCCGGTGCACCCAATTGCATGATGTCGCAGACCAAATGGCTTACCATCCCTTCAAGACCAAGGACTTCTATGGGTGATGCAAGCCAAATAATCTTACAACCATCAAGTTTGGCGATATTTAATTCATGTTCAGTACAAGGCATTTCATCCTGTGTTCTTCGATATATCAAAGTTACTTCTTTTGCTCCTAGTCTTTTGGCTTGTGTAGCTGCATCAATTGCTGTCATTCCCATGCCTATGACCGCCACTCTGTCACCTACCCTAATAGCAGAAAAATCATTGGACCTCAAATCATAAATAAAGGATATTGCATCAACCACTCCGTCCAAATCTTCACCCGGTATATCAAGTTTTCTTGCCAATCCTACCCCAAAACCCAGATATACAGCATCATATTCGCTTTGAAGGGTTTGAAGACTGAAGTTTTTACCCAATTCCTGATTGTATCTGATATCAATACCACCTATAGAGGTAATGTAATTGACTTCGCTTTCACAAAACTCCGGTGTTACTTTGTAGGCTGCTATACCATAAGTCATCAATCCACCACCCTTACTTTCTTTTTCGAATATGGTCACATCTATTCCTTCTCTGGATAATACATGCGCGCAGCTCAGTCCGGCCGGTCCGGCACCTACAATGGCTACCCTTTTCCCGATAGAAGGTTTTCGTTCGAAAAGCTGCCAATTGTGTTCCATCGCTTTACCGGTGGAATACCTTTGGAGCTTAGCAATATTAATGGGTTCTTCATGCATCAGATTATACACACATGCCCCTTCACATAATTTCTCTACAGGACAAACCTTACTGCAACCTGCCCCCATGATATTTGCCGACAATATAGTATGAGCTGAACCCTTTAAATTTTCACTGGCTATTTGTCTGATAAACTTAGGCACATCAATGGACGTTGGACAGGATTTCATACAGGGTGCGTCATAACAATACAAACAACGGTTGGCCTCAATAGCAGCGGCTTCCGCATTTTCAAAAGGCGGATGAATATCAGCGAAGTTTTGCGCATATTCAGACGGACTTAACCGGTTATTTTTTACAGACATACAGTAATGGTTTAGGCTACCAGAAAAGTGTTTTATATTTTATCATCAGAATGTTACAATCTCATCATAAGATTCAGGACGTCGGTCTCTATAAAACTGCCACTTACTTCTGACCTGTGTAATCAGGTCAAGATCAAACTCACTGACCAGCAATTCGTCTTTGTCTTCTGATGCACATGCAATGATTTCTCCCAATGGATTTACGAAATAGGAAGTCCCGTAGAAATGTCCAAGATTCCATGGCTTTTCAGTTCCTACCCGATTAATACACCCCATAAAATAAGCATTGGCAACAGCATGAGCAGGTTGTTCCAGTTTCCATAGGTACTGAGATTGACCTACCGTTGTAGCTGATGGGTTATATACAATCTCCGCACCGTTCAGTCCGAGACATCTGGCGCCTTCAGGAAAATGCCGGTCATAACAAATGTATACGCCTACTTTTGCATATTCGGTTTCAAAAACAGGATATCCCAGATTGCCTGGTTTGAAGAAAAATTTCTCCCAAAAACCACCTGTCTGTGGAATATGATTTTTGCGATATTTACCCAGGTAAGTACCATCTGCATCAATTACAGCAGCCGTGTTATAATACACCCCAGCCTGCTCCTTTTCATACACCGGGACGATGATGACCATCTTATATTTCTTTGCATACTCCTGCATGCGCTCAGTGGTTAGACCCGGAACTGTTTCAGCAGATGCATACCATGCGCTATCCTGGCCGGGACAAAAATACGGTGTATTAAAAATCTCCTGAAAGCAAAGTATGTTTACCCCTTGTTTTCCGGCTTCTTCTATATAGGGAATATGTTTTTGTACCATTGCTTCTTTGATCTCATCTATGGTTCCTTCTCCCTCTGTTTTAGCCAGACTTAGTTGGATGAGACCCGATTTAATTATTCTTGACATGATATTTTATTTACTGTTTAGTGATCTGAAGCTTATTACTTTCAAAACATTTAAAATAATATTTTAACACAAAATGATCCACACGTTTAATTTATATGTTACTTCCGACTTTATTTCTTTTGACAAACTGACCGTAACCTTTTGATACCTTACATTCATTATTATCAATCACTACTTTACCGCGCAATAATACTGTTTTGACTTTCCCTTTTACTTCCCAGCCTTCATACCCACTGTAATCGACATTCATATGGTGTGTTCCTGCAGACAGGGTATGCATTTCATTCGGATCCATGATAAGAATATCCGCATCACTACCAACAGCAATTGTTCCTTTTTTGGGAAACATACCAAAAATTTTTGCTGCATTGGTACTGGCTACCTCCACATATTTGTTCAAGGTGATTTTACCTGTATTAACCCCTTCGCTGAATAGCAATTCCATTCGGTTTTCTATAGCCGGATGACCATTGGGGATTTTTGAAAAATCGTCCTTCCCCATAAGTTTTTGTTCCCATTTAAACGGACAATGATCCGTTGCCACCACATTGACGAGGCCCTGATTGATACCCGCCCATAATGTCGCCTGATCTTTTTTTTCTCTCAATGGAGGACTCATGACCCATTTGGCACCTTCAAAATTTTGTTCGTACAAGGATGCATCAAGAATCAGATATTGAATACAGGTTTCCACAAAAATATGCTGATTGCGTGTCGTCGCATTCCGCACCGCATTCAATGCTCCCTCACAGGTAAGATGGACAATATATCCCGGACACCCTGTATAATTGGCCATATCGGCAAAACGGCCGCTGGCTTCTGCTTCTGTCACCTCAGGCTGAGACAGATAATGATAGATTGGTGCCAGTTTTCCTTCAGATCGATGTTTGGCGATCAGAAAATCAATCATATCGCCATTGGTCGCATGCACATTGATAAGACCACCATATTTTTTGACTTCCTGCATCAGACCGATCATCTGCTTGTCGTCAATCATCAGTGCTCCTTTGTATGCCATGAATGTTTTAAAGGAAGTAATGCCTTCATTTTCGATAAAATGTCTGATTTCCTTTTTTGTTTCTTCATTAAAATCTGTCACAGCCATGTGAAAACTATAATCACCAACAGCATTATTATCGCTTCTGCTTTTCCATTCCTGAAGTGCAGACTGTAAACTTTTACCCTGTGTTTGCAGAACAAAATCAATCACGGTAGTTGTGCCTCCAAATAATGCTGCACGAGTGCCTGTTTCATAATTATCGCTGCTATAAGTACCCATAAACGGCATATCCAAATGTACGTGAGGATCAATTCCACCAGGCATAACCAATTTGCCGTTTGCATCAATCACCTGATCGGCTTTTTGACTAAGATCTTTACCAATGGCACTGATGATTTCGCCTTCAATAAAAACATCAGCTAAGTAATCATCCGATGCCGTTATTATTCTGCCATTTTTTATTAAAATGCTCATCCTTTTATTTATTTCTTCATTAAAATCCAATAGATCAGACCACTTATACCAAATCCTACAAACCAGGCATAATGGTAAAGACCGGTAATCCATGTTGGAAACAGATCCGGACTCACTAATCCAATCGTCACTAAAAAGCCAGGTATATTAGGTAGAATCCCTATTATTAAGGCTGCAATCGCTTTGATATTAAAACCATTGGTAAAGCTGTAAATACCTTTGCTATCATACAGATCATTTAAAATTAATGTTTGTTTTCTGATAAAATAATAATCAACAATCATTATCCCCCCCACAGGCCCAAGTAAACTGGAATAACCAACCAACCATGTAAAAATATAGCCAGACGGATCTGCGATGAGTTTCCATGGGAAGATCAGCATTCCGATAATACCAGTGATATAACCGCCTTTCCTGAAGTCAATTCGGGAAGGCATCAGATTGGCAAAATCATTGGCCGGACTTACAATATTGGCAGCAATATTAGTAGCCAGGGTTGAAATGGCAACGGCAATCATCGCTACACTTATTAATATTTTACTATCAAATTTTCCAGCCAGAACCACGGGATCCCAAATGGTAGTGCCGAATACAATGGTCGTTGCAGAGGTGACCACTACACCTACAAAAGCGAACAAAGTCATCGAAGGCGGCAAACCGAATATTTGTCCTTTGATCTGTGCCTTTTGCGAGGTCGCATATCGGGTGAAGTCAGGAATATTCAGAGATAAGGTAGCCCAAAAGCCTACCATTCCTGTGAGAGCCGGAAAAAAGAACGCAAAAAATGCTGCTGAGCTTGTAAATTTTGAAGGAGTGGCTAAGATCGGACCTAAGCCTTTAGCGGCCACTATAGCCCATGCCAGTAATGCCAAGGCAGCTATAGGCAAAAAAATAGCTTTAAAGACCAGCAATTTGCGGATACTGTCCACTCCAAGATATACTACATACATATTGAGAAACCAAAACGATAGAAAACATATCGCAGGCCCTGTTTCCAATCCCCAGGAATCAGGAAAAACGCCAGGCAATGTCTCCAGTGCCGGAATCCACAGACGCATCATCTGAAAGATGGCAAAACCTCCGATCCAGGTTTGTATGCCAAACCATCCACATGCTACGATGGCTCTCAACATGGCAGGAATATTAGCACCTTTGGTTCCGAAACTGGATCTCGCAAATACAGGGAAAGGTATGCCATATTTTGTACCGGCATGACCATTTAAAATCATGGGTATCAGCACTATCGAATTGCCTAAAAATATGGTGAGTATCGCCTGCCACCAATTCATACCTCCATCTATCAAAGAACTTGAAAGCATGTAAGTGGGAATACACAAACTCATGCCAATCCATAGTGCAGTATAATTCCAGGTATTCCAGCTTCGTTGATTCTGAGGAATCGGCGCCAGATCTGCGTTGTAAAGTGCTGTATTTGATGTATTCAGATTTTCGGACATCTGTGCTTACATAATTGGTTAAGAGGTGACTGCTTCATCTGCAATTTTCAAGGCCTCGCTGATGATAGCTAAGCCTTCATCTATTTGTCCTGCGGTGATACACAAAGGAGGGGCAATAAAAATATAACCCCATCGCACAAAAGTATACATGCCCAACGCTTTGATTTTTGCTGCTACTTTATTCATCACTACCATTTCATCAGGCTTTGCATTAAAGGGTGCCATTGGTTCTTTGGTTTTTCGGTTTTTCACCAACTCCAGACACCCCAGCAATCCCGTATTTCTCCAATCCCCAATAGACGGATGTATTTTTTTCAGATCTTCTATTCTAACATTGAGATAAGCTCCCATAGCCACTGCATTTTCTATCAATCCATCATCTTCATATATTTTGATGGTCTCCAGCGCAGCTGCACAAGCGACAGGATGGGCAGAATAGGTCAATCCGATTGCCAATACCACATCGTCAAATTTTGAAGCTATTTTATCTGACATCATAAGACAACCAAAAGGCAGATAGCCGCAGGTCAATCCTTTAGCCATACAAATCATGTCGGGAATAATATCGTGGTGTTCAAATCCAAACCATTTACCTGTACGACCAAAACCACTCATCACTTCATCGATGATCAATAATATTCCGTGTGTATCACATAATGCCCGAACGGCTTTCAGGTACCCAACAGGATATTTCAAACAACCGGAAGAGCCGCTTTCGCCTTCAAGTAAAATAGCTGCAATGTTACCGGGTCCTTCATAAGCTATGATACGCTCCAAATTGGCCACCTGTTCTTTTAGAAAACTTTCTTCACCATATTCCCAACGATA
>JACMLK010000186.1 GCA_014379665.1 Saprospiraceae bacterium
AATTTTCATGTTTGAGCGAAAGCGAGCAAATTTAATTTTAGACAAGGCTTGTTTTGCAGTCGTAGCCGGCAGCTACGGCGAAAAAATATAACGCAGGATAAAATAAAAATTGCCGCTTGCAGACAAATGATGAAATTTTAAACATACTCTGAAAATAATTCTTTTACAAAGAATCAATTCAACCGCAAATTATCCCTTAATTTGTGCTTTTATATCGGGTCCGCTGATAAAGTCAGATGTGAGAGCAACGTCAAAAATTGATACACAAACCAATTAAGCAATTCCGCGATTCCACAAATCAACAATTTAGGAATTTAGCAAATAAATAAACTACAACATTAATATGATAATAAAGTATTTGATATTCTTTACCGCATGTTTTGTGTCGGTTTTCCTGACAAAAACTACAGCTCAATGTTCACGTGCCGTAGATTCATTATCTCTGGTAATTTTATTTAATGACTGCCAGGGTATAGATTGGTCCAATAAAAGTAACTGGCTTGTACCCGGTAAAAATTTATCAACCTGGTATGGGGTGAAAGTCAATGCAAGTGGATGCGTAGAATCTCTGACATTACCCACAAATAAACTGAGTGGCGCCCTCCCGTCTGAGATTGGCAATTTTAAAGCGTTAAAAACACTCATTCTAACCAATAATAATCTAAGTGGTAATCTCCCCACCCAAATAGGAAATCTTACATCGCTTGAAGAATTGAATCTGGCTACTAATAAATTGAACGGTCCCATGCACCCGACCTTTGGCAATTTAACTAACCTGAAAAAACTTTATCTGAGTCTTAACAATTTCAGCGGAAATTTGCCTCAAACACTCGGCAACTTATCACAATTGTCCGTATTGCACCTTAATCAAAATAATTTTAATGGTATGATTCCGGTTTCATTCGGCAGTCTCATTAATCTTGAAGAATTACTTCTTTCTCAAAATAAATTGGTGGGAACTATCCCTGCTCAACTTGGTGATCTGAGTAAACTGAGATCTTTAATAATGTCACAGAATCAGCTTACCGGGACCATACCTGATGAACTCGGAAAACTGAGCAACCTTTTTTTCCTTTATGCAGATGAGAATCAACTGAGTGGTCAATTGCCTTCTCAAATTGGAAATCTTACCAATCTGAGAGAGTTGTGGCTCAATAAAAATATGCTTTCAGGCAGTATTGCCAGTGAAATAAGTAATCTGAGTAAATTACAAAAACTTTTACTAAATGAAAATAATTTTTCGGGGTCGATTCCATCCTTTATCGGCAATCTGACTGACCTGGTAAGCCTCCATGTGTCAAAAAATAATTTAAACGGATCTCTGCCTGCCTCTTTGGGCAACCTGACAAAACTGATCAGTTTTCTGGCGGGTGAAAATCAACTTTCAGGTCCGATTCCGTCTTCTTTTGTCAATATGAAGTCCTTGATTAATCTTGATCTGCACAACAATCAACTTACCGGTGAGATTCCTGAATCTTTTGGCAATCTCATCTCTCTAAAGAGAATATATCTTCAAAACAACCAACTGGAAGGTTGTTTTCCTGAATCCATGCAAAAATATTGCACCCTTGCAGAAAGTTCTAACGTCAGTTCCGCAGGATATAATTTCAGGAACAACGACTCACTGATATTTGGAGGAGATTTTAAAAGATGGTGCTCCGGCGAAGGGAGAGTAAACGCCCAGATTACATCCAATGCACCTATTTGTGAAGGTTCAGCTTTACATCTGAATGCTACCGGAGGAATCACCTATGAATGGCTCGGTCCTTTAAGCTTTACGGCTGATATTAATAACCCAACTATAAATGAAGTGAGTTCATTGATGTTCGGTACATATGCAGTAGTGGTCATTAATGAGAACAAATGCAGAGATACTTCCACGATAGTTATTTCTTCCATTGGTGCAGTATCCGCTACTGGCAATGGTCCGGTATGTGAAGGTGTGAATATTGAACTTAAAGCAGATGGTGGACTGTCTTATAAATGGAGTGGACCTGATAATTATTCCTCTGTGCTTCAGAATCCTGTCATTGCAAATTCAACTATTGCTATGTCTGGTATATATACAGTGGAAATAATAACAAATGACTGCGTGATTAAAAAAGAAGTAGAGATCAAATTTGTAACTTTTGGTACAATCACAAGCAACAGTCCGGTATGTGAAGGAGATACGATTAGGCTTGAAGTAAGTGATGGCATTTCTTATCAATGGACAGGACCTGATGGATTTAGTTCCGACAAGAAATCACCTGTCATCAATTTATCAGAACTTTCAAGCGCAGGTAAATATTCTGCGGTAATTAATAATGGAAATAACTGCATTTTTACCCTCACCACAGAAGTGGAAATTACCCCTTTACATGTTCCTTTAATCGATGATTTTGAAGGAATTTGCGATAATGCAGCAGAGATTTTACTACCGGCAATAGTAGATGGTTTTACAGGAGTCTGGAGCGGTGAAGGCGTGTCTGATGTATCTTCCGGTCAAATATTTACGCCTGCAGGGTTAAAGGGTAAGCAAAATCTGACCTTTAGCCCTGTCAATGACCACAGATGTGCGGCTATACCAAAAAAAGAAATATTCGTCTCATATCTGACAATAACTGCATCTGAAATAGGCCCATCCGTTGATGATAATGATTCAAATGGTGCTGCATTGGTTGAATTTAATTCTAACCAAACACCCCTTATTGTTAGTTACAATGGTCCGGTGTCATCAGAAATAATCACATCTTCAAATGACAACCTGACCCTACAGAATCTTAAATCCGGGCGTTACTTTATATCGGTTTCGGATCCAAATGGATGCATGGATACTGCTTCGGTATTGATCAGATATCTGAAACCATTATATTTCCTACCCAATATTATCAATGCTTCATCAACATCTGAAAACGGAAAGTTTTATCTTAAGGGTTCTAATGTATTCAGTTACGATCTTAATGTCTACGGCAGATGGGGAAATCCTGTGTACGAAGGTAAAAATCTCATCATTAACGACCAAACTCAGGGGTGGTTTCCTACAGATCTTTCCCTAGGAGTATACATCTATGTGTTGACCATGGACACTTTTGAAGGTCCAAAAGTAGTTGCCGGTTCAGTAACGGTCATTTAGCAATTTATGATTACTTTTGCATCTTCTGCATTAGAGTATGTTTAAATTTTCATGTTTGAGCGAAAGCGAGCAAATTTAATTTTAAACAAGGTGATTGAACGGTGCTGACCTATTGTCAGCATTCGAGTGATAGAGATCACTAAAGAGAATGAACCAAGCAAAACTTTGTTTGGCATCCTGTATTTAAAGCCGGCAGCTACGGCGAAAAAATATAACGCAGGATAAATAAAAATTGCCGCTTGCAGACAAATGATGGAATTTTCAACATACTCTTAACAAAACTGAATATTTTTCTATGGATTACCAAATGATAAAAACGGAGCAAAAAGCACTGGATATCAATTTGAATGACCCAATTTACGGAACATTTGCTGAGATAGGTGCAGGTCAGGAAGTCGCAAGAAATTTTTTCCAGGCCGGAGCAGCAGCCGGAACTATAGCCAAAACCATGTCAGCTTATGATAAAACCTATTCAGATGCCATTTATGGTACGGAATCATACAACAGGTATGTAAGCGAGTCCCGTTTATACAAAATGCTGAACCACGAGTGGTCCCTTATGGAAGAGCGATTGAGCGATTCGAGACCTGATGCAACTTTTTTTGTATTTGCTGACACCGTCCAGGCTATAAATTATACCCGAACAGTAAAAGGAAATGGTTGGTTGGGGCTGCGTTTCAGGTTAACACCCGGTGGCCCTGTCAATGATATGGTGTTGCATGTAAAAATGCTTGATACCAATAATCGTTTGCAGCAGGAGGCTATTGGGGTACTTGGCGTGAATATGATTTATGCCAGTTTTTATTTCAACACTAATCCCGAAAAAATGGTTTTGTCGCTGGTAGACAACATCAAAGACAGAGTCTCTATTGACCTGCTACGCATCAATGGGGAAGATTTTAAATATTTTGACAAAAGACTCATTTCGCTTTATCTTGTCAAACATCATCTCACTTCTGTAACCATGTTTGATGTCAATAAGAACAGCATTCATGCTTCTGAATTTTTGTATAAAGAATCATTGATGGTCATCAGAGGCAATTTCAGACCACCTACTATTGTGACACTTGATGTGATCGAATCCAGTTATGCTCAGTTTAAAGATGAAACCAAATTAGGCGATGAGAGTTTGAATCTTATGTTGGAAATGACCATGGATTATCTTAAAGGCGAAAACAATGAAGTAGATGAAAAGGATTTTCTTGAACGGGCAGACATGTTGGGGGCATTAGGTCAAAGAGTAATGGTGTCGGATTGTGATAATCATCAGATGCTTATCAATTACCTCAGTGATTACAAAATAGCAAATCTTGGGCTTGTCATTGGCGCAAAAGAACTTCAGAAGATTATTACGGAGAAATTTATAAATAATCAGGATGGCAGATTATTAGTGGCATTTGGTGAGTTATTTAGTCAGAACATTAAAATATATGCCTATCCGGCTCTGAATGAAGAATCAAAAGAAATCATTACCGCTGAAAACATGGTGGTTCCGGATGGCATTAAATTTCTGTATCAATATTTGCTGGACAGTAAACAGATTGTATCCGTAAAAAATTATAATAAAAGCAATTTACACATATATCCTAATGACGTTCTGAAGGAGATTCAAAAAAATCAGATGGGATGGGAATCTAAAGTGCCTCATGCCTTAGCAGAAATGATCAAAGAAAAAAAATTATTCGGTTACAAAAAATGACTTTGTCCAGTGCTCTGT
Source organism: Saprospiraceae bacterium (assembly GCA_014379665.1). Taxonomy (GTDB): domain Bacteria; phylum Bacteroidota; class Bacteroidia; order Chitinophagales; family Saprospiraceae; genus OLB9. Next base: position 4,833 of record JACMLK010000186.1, read on the forward strand.
CCAGACATTTCATTAAGTTCTTATTTGGACAGAGCACTACCCATTTAGAAATTTAAGTATCAAA
>JACMLK010000187.1 GCA_014379665.1 Saprospiraceae bacterium
CAATTTTGCCTTGTTCATTGCTTATTTATTATTTTAGTTCAAAATACCGATGATCTTTTTGAGTAAGTTCTATTAATCTCTTTTTACATTCAGCGGCTTTCTTTCTCGTATAACCATAACTCATATTCAACTTTTCCGCGATTATGTTCCAGCTCAGATATTTACCTTGCTCATCTTTTTCCCAGGAATACTCTATGATTTCTTTGCAGGACGGATCAAGCATTTTTAATTTTTCATTGACAAGATTCATTTTTTCATCCATGATATACAGTTGATTAACATCATCATTTATGGATAAAATATTTGATAAAGAATCATCCACCTTTGTGGTTTTTGATATATATTTTGAATTCAGTACATTTATCCACCTTCTTTTGCATGCCATCATGAAGAATGTCGAGAACTGACAATTTATTTTCAATCCATTATGGGCTTGCCGATAAATTGAAATTAAAACATCCTGAAAAACATCTTTAGCATCCTGCTCTTGTCCGCCATTATGCACTATTAATTTTACCACCTGTTGACTAAAAGTTGCATATATTTCTTTTAGGATGGCGCTATTGTTTTCTTTGATACCTGAAATAAAATGATTATTGGTATCGTTGTCTGTTTTGATGTTATTAAATGGTTGGTTATTCATTAGTTTCACACACATTTTTTATGTTAATAAAATGTTTCTGTAAATCTATACTATAGTCACCTTGTGTAAAGAAATTGTTACCTTAAATTGCAAAAAAAATAAATTATATTTTTGGTGGTAACAAAATGACGTAGGCTAATGACTAATGATAAATCTACGTAGACAAGAAAAAAAACATTCACTTTAAACTATTAAACATTCAAACATCATGAAAAAATTAAATGCTATTTATCTGATTGTATTATTGATTTCCCTTGGCACAGGATGTAAAACCAATAAATCAGGTTGCTATTTCTCCGCCATCGAACCTTCATCACATTCATTTGATGTGAATTGCCCGCAAACAGTGTTTTCAAAAAATACTTTACCGGTCAAGCCTTAAACACCAAATTTACTTATTAAACATTTATTTTTTACACAAAATTAAACTTCATTGTCATGAAAACAAAACTAATTTTAATCACATTACTATGTTCTTTTAATACTTACTGTCAAATGAGACTTGGAGTAGTCGGGTCATTCTCTACTATTCAAACTGATCCTCACGTCAGGGATCTGGCGACTTCAGATGGCAGACTCGCTTACAACTTTGGATTTGTAAAACAAGAAAATCATTATTCTTATGGTATCGGCTTATTCAAAAATTTTGGAAACCTTTTTTTACTTACAGAAGGAAATTACAGAGAAAATCTAAAAACATTCTCATTGCAGAATTATCTGGAGGGCGAATCCGAAAGAAAACTTATTTCTGAAACAACCAAAACTATTCAGATTCCTGTTGCAGCAGGCATTGATCTTGGATTTCTCAGACTGGGGGCCGGTCCCACATTTGAATTTCTATTAGACGAAACACAAAATGTGGTCAAACATCAACTATTCCAGAGAAAGGAGAGAAAGATAAATTATGGATTTCAATTTTTGCTGGGTCTGGATCTTAACAAACATCTTATGATGAATATTAAGTTTGAACAGGAATTTGCTAAAATAGGAGACCAATATTATTTCAATAATCAAAATTCCAGAATCACATCAAAGTTAAACCGGTTGACTGTAGGCTTTGGAATATTTATGTAGTATTAGTTAAGAAACAAGTGATTAAGGGTATATTTAATTTTCATCAGTACAAAGAGTAACATGAAAATTTAAATATACTCTTAATATTAATAATCTTATGATTGACTATATCTATTCAGTTGTAGATGAATATCAATTAACTCGTCAAACCAACGCACCGGCTTTAAGTTCTTCCACGCACTCAGGATTTAGCAAGGTAGATGTATCCCCTAAACTGTCAGATTCGCCTGAAGCTATTTTTCTTAATATTCTTCGCATGATTTTGCCTGATCTTGTTTTGGGTAACTGACTTACGAATTGTATGATATCAGGTTTGGCAATAGGGCCAATTTCTTTAGTCACCACTGCCAGAATTTCACGTCTGAAATGGTCTTCATCTATCACTTCATGGTGTGCTTTTACATATGCATAGATGCCCTGTCCTTTGATATCATGCGGATAACCAACCACTGCTGACTCTACAACCCCTGAATGTTGATCTATGGCGTCTTCAACTTCTGCGGTGCCGATCCTATGGCCGGATACGTTGATGACATCATCAACACGACCTATAATCCTGTAACGACCATCGGTATCACGTTTTGCTCCGTCCCCGGTAAAGTACATGTTCGGAAATGCGGCAAAATAGTTACTTCTGCATCTTTCATGGTCACCATAAGTGGTTCTGAGTATAGATGGCCATGGAAATTTTATACACAATAGCCCTTCCACTTCATTACCTGTGAGTTCAATACCATTTGCGTCCAATATGCAGGGTTGAATGCCAGGTAAGGGATAAGATGCAAAACATGGTTTACTATCTGTGATACCGGGAAGAGGAGTGATCATAATTCCTCCTGTTTCAGTTTGCCACCATGTATCTACAATCGGTGCATTTCCCCGACCCACTTTTTCATCGTACCAGTGCCAGGCTTCTTCATTGATGGGCTCTCCAACCGAACCGATAACTTTCAATGAGCTTAGATCGTAGCTATTTGGAGCATTATACCCTGCAGCCATGAGTGCTCTGATAGCGGTAGGGGCAGTATAAAACTGATTGACACGATGTTTCTCGCAAATGTGCCAGAATCTACCGGCATCCGGATGGCCCGGAACACCCTCAAACATTAAGGTAGTTGCTCCGGACAAAAGTGGGCCATAGATAATATATGAATGACCTGTGATCCAGCCTACATCAGCAGTACACCAATAAATATCTCCTTCCTGATATTGAAACACATTCATAAAGGTATAACTGGTATACACCATATAACCGCCACAGGTATGGACCACACCTTTTGGTTTTCCGGTGGATCCGGATGTATACAATATGAATAACATATCTTCCGAATCCATGATTTCCGGAGCACACTCCTTACTCATCCCTTTTATAGCATCATGCCACCAAACATCTCTGTTCGGTTCCCACATCACTTTGCCGCCAGTGGACTGGAATACCAGTACTTTTTCCACTGAATCGCAACCCATGGACACCGCTTCATCCACTACATCTTTTACAGGAATATTTTTGGGTCCGCGACGATTGTAGTCTGAGCAAATCACTACTTTACATTGTGAATCTTTAATTCTTTCTGCTAATGCATTGGCAGAAAAACCAGCAAACACCACGGAATGTATAGCCCCTATACGAGCACATGCAAGTATTGCAATGGCAACCTGAGGTATCATGGGCATATAAAAACATATCCTGTCACCTTTTTTTACACCAAATGATTTAAGCGCATTTGCACATTTATTGACTTCAGCCAGAAGTTCTCTGTAGGTAAGGTGAACAGAAGGTTCATCAGGTTCATTTGGTTCCCAAATGATAGCATCCTGATCTCCTCTTGTAGCTATATGGCGGTCAAGACAATTTTCTGTAATATTCATTTTTCCGCCCACAAACCATTGTACATCCGGGGTGATAAAATCATTTTTCAATACCGTATGCCATTTTTTACGCCACAGGAAGGTAGATGCCTGTTCAGCCCAGAATCCTTCAGGATCTTCGACACTCTTATCGTAAGCCTCTTGATACTGTTCTATTGATTTGATTTGTAAAGTCATTGGTTTAATTATCTTTTAAAAGTAAAAGAAAATTCAAAAAAGGAAAATCTCTATAAATATCCCAAATAATGTTAGAGTATGTTTAAATTTTCATGTTTGAGCGAAAGTGA
>JACMLK010000188.1 GCA_014379665.1 Saprospiraceae bacterium
AAACAAAACAGAAATATTCCATTGTCATTTAATAAAGTGTCACAATCATTTAAATTTGGTAAGCAGAATTATCTCTATGTACTACGGGCAGGTAAAGGCGTTAAAAGACTGATTACTGACAAAGCAAAACGTAAGGGGGTGGCCATCGGTTATAATTATGAAGCGGGTCCAAGTATAGCCTTTTTAAGACCCTATTATCTCGAACTGATATACAATTTTGAACAGGATGGAAGATTTTATAATGAACTAAGATCAGAACGTTATACCATAGACAATGCAGACAAATTTCTCGATTATAATTCAGTATTTGGAGGTGCTCCCGGCAACAAAGGTTGGTCAGAAATAAAAATAGTGCCTGGCATTCAGGGAAAATTAGGGTTGTTTTTTTCGTTAGGTGCTTTTGAAGAATATGCCAAGTCGCTTGAAGTGGGCATAATGGGTGATTTATTTATTCGTAATATACCAATTATGGTAGAGACCGAAGCTATTAGTAATAAACCCTATTTTTTGAACTTTTATGCTACCCTGGAGTTTGGGAAAAGAAAGAATTAATTATACATTTTAATTATTTAGGAGTGATAGAACTACCCGTTGCAGCAAATACCCAATCTGAAGAAAAAAAGAAAAAACCAGACTGGTTACGTGTCAGGTTACCTATTGGAGAGGATTACAGAAAAGTACGTTCCATAGTAGATGAATACAAGCTGCATACGATCTGCCAGAGCGGTAATTGTCCGAATATGGGAGAATGCTGGGGTGCAGGTACCGCAACATTTATGATCTTAGGCAATGTGTGTACGCGAAGTTGTTCGTTTTGTGCCGTAAAAACAGGCAGACCAAATGAATATGATGAAGATGAACCTAGAAGAGTGGCTGAAGCAATTTTCCTGATGCAGGTAAAACATGCGGTCATTACTTCAGTCAATCGTGATGAACTCGAGGATCGCGGAGCAGAAATCTGGTTCCAAACAGTTACAAAAATAAAAGAAATTTCACCTGATACTACTATTGAAACCTTGATTCCGGATGTCAAGTCTAATTGGGATGCATTGGAGAGAATGATCCATGCAGGACAGGAAGTGGTTTCTCACAATATGGAGACAGTAGAAAGGCTGTATAGAAAAGTCAGGCCGCAGGCAAAATATGAAAGGTCTTTAGAACAAATCCGTCGCACCAAAGCATTTGGGAAACGAACCAAATCAGGAATCATGCTAGGCCTGGGAGAAACCAAACCGGAAGTATTTAAAATCATGGACGATCTTTCAACTCATGGATGTGATGTGCTAACAATTGGTCAATATCTGCAACCTACCAAATTACATATAGAAGTAGCTGAATTTGTACATCCTGATGTTTTTGCTTTGTACAAGGTAGAAGGTCTTTCAAGGGGATTCAATTTTGTAGAAAGTGGCCCTTTGGTCAGAAGCAGTTATCATGCGGAGAGACATCTTTAATAATTAAAAAGATTTAAAAAAAGATTTAAATAAATTGCGCTAATTGCATAACTGTTATAAATTTGCACCGCAATTGAAGAAAACAGAAGAACCAACTCAATCTCAATCTCAAATGCCTCCTTAGCTCAGCCGGTTAGAGCGCCGGACTGTTAATCCGTAGGTCCTAGGTTCAAGTCCTAGAGGGGGCGCAAAAGCCTGGTCTTTTTGACCGGGCTTTTTTAGTATAACATAAGAGTACCTTTCAGCCAGTTAGAGCGCTCCCGTATTCCTTCGGGATTAATCCGTAGGTCCTTGGTTCATCCCGAAGTCATTCGGGAAGAGGGGCGCAAAAGCCTGGTCATTTTGATCGGGCTTTTTTATTAATAAGAACGGTAATTGATAAATGCATGAATTGATGACCACGAAATATTTTACTTACATTTTATATACTGCAGTTTTCGATAAATATTATATAAGGCAGACAAGTGATTTAATTTTAAGAATGAAAATGCATAATGAACTATCTGAAAATTCCTTTACAAGTAAATACCGTCCTTGGGACCTCGTCTATTTTCAAGAAGTATCTTCCCGAAGCTTAACAATGAAACTTGAAAAATATTTAAAAGGAAGGAAAAAAGAATATTATCAAAATTTAATTACAGATTTTGAATTACAAAAATATTATTCTCTTGCGGGTATTATTGGCGTCAATTTCCAGCATGTAATTTCCCTCTAAGTATCACTTTGTCCACATGGTTACTTCCGAAAGCATACACCATGTAATGCAAAGATGGGATGGGTTTTGTGATGATGAGATTAGCTACTTTCCCTTTTGCAATAGATCCATGGCTATCTCCTAGTTCAAGAGCACAGGCTCCGTTAATGGTCACGGCATTGAATGCTTCATTGGGGAGAAGACGCATATTATTGCATGCAAAAGACATAAGCAAAGGAATATTTCCGGATGGACTGGTGCCCGGGTTGTAGTCAGAAGCTATAGCAATACCAAGACCCTGGTCGATCATAGTGCGAGAAGGGGCATAGTGGATGTTCAAAAAGAAAGAACAGAAAGGAAGTACAGTAGGAATAGTATTGGATGATTTTAGCGCATCTATTTCTACCTGCGAAATGGATTCAAGGTGGTCTACAGAAATGGCGTGATTGGCTATACCTACCTGCACCCCACCAGAAACAGCAAGTTCGTTGGCATGGATTTTTGCTTTCAACCCATATTTTGAGGCTGCTTTAAGTATGCGGTCTGTTTCTGATACCGTAAAAAATCCCTTATCACAAAATACATCACAATATTCTGCCAGACCTTCTCCAGCCACCTGAGGCAACATATCATTAATGATAAGATCAATATATCCATTTCTGTTGTCTTTGTATTCCTTCGGTATAGCGTGCGCCCCCAAAAAAGTGGCCTTGATGGTAGCATGTGATGATTCTTTCATTCTTCTGATCACCCTGAGCATTTTGAGTTCACTATCCAAAGTGAGACCATAACCACTTTTAATTTCTATCGCACCTGTACCGCATGATATGATTTCATCTAATCTTGCTTTGGCCGATGTAAATAGTTCATCTTCTGAAGTGAACTGCAATT
>JACMLK010000189.1 GCA_014379665.1 Saprospiraceae bacterium
ATGTTTATACCAATACTGGTGGTCTAACCTTTTCTTCTAAAACAATATACAATACAACTAAAACCCTGGAAAGTATAGATCTTGCTGATTTTGACAATGATGGTGATGTAGATGTGTTGGCTGGGTTGAGTGAAATCTCAAATGAGCAAGTGGTGATATTCCAGAATAATGGTAATGGTAATTATATCAGGAAAGATATTCAAAAAAATGACTTCGATAATTTAACAAATGTATACGCAGCAGATGTAAATATAGATGGGAAAATGGATATATTGGCAACGTCCTTAGATGGAGTTTGGATTTGGGAGAATAAAGGTTCGTTGACTTTTGAGAAAAAAGAAGTGGACACGCCAAGTGATCATTTTTTCATTGGAGCATCTGTAGCTGACTATACAGGAGAAGGAAATCCCGACATTGTAGTAGGAACTCACAAAGAATTTCAATGGTATAAAAATACATCATTAGTGGATTATACATATGAGCAAAAGGTGATAAACGGATTGACAGGTGCATTCGATATTGTATCTGTGGATTTAAATAATGACGGTGCTAAAGATGTGATTACTAGCAATGGCTCTTTATGGTGGTATCAAAATAAAATTACTCAACTGCCTTCAGGATTAGAAGATGATATAATTAAAGACTATCAAATATATCCAAATCCTGTTTTCAATGAAATCAGTATAAAAGGACTACATGGAGATGGTTTCTCTATTTCCATATACAACCAATTGGGACAAGAAGTGATGAATGCATATCTGACAGGAGATAAAGCTAATGTGCAATCCCTAACTCCTGGTCGCTACATCATGACTATACATGATATAAATGGCACAGTGGTTGGAAAAGAATCGATTATAAAGCAATAGGAGATAATGGTCGATTTATCTTTTTAAATTCTATGCCAAACAAATGTGAAGTAAAAAGTACTGTAAAAAGTAAATTATTGACTTCATAGTTATTTAATTTTTGAATTTTCGTATTTAATTTTTGTTAGTGGAATTGTTTCTTTTCCTAAATTCTTCATGCTATCAATTTGATATGTAAAATATGGTTTACTACTAAATAATTTATCAGAATCACTGCTGGGTACATCTTTAAATGGAAATGCGATTGTGTTCTCTTCAAAAGTCGAATTTTGCTTTCTATTAGGGCAACAATTTGGAATTTGTAATCTTTTGCCTTTAGAATTAATATAATAAAAAAGTAAACTACTTTCAAACATGTTTAATCTTTTGCTAATTCCTGTACTAGTTATAAATACTCCTGAAGTTGGAATATTATAAGTATTTACCCCATTCACTTTTTGCGATGATCCTTCTTTTTCATCATAAATAATGTAAATAAAACCGATATATTTTTCTGGAATTAAAAAAATCTCTCCTGAAGATCGACTGAATTCATTTGTTAGTACTAAGATTGAGTAAATACATAATGAACCAACGATAAATATAATAAAAGCTTTGTTAGCTTTAAATAAACAACTTTCCATTTGCTAATCGTTACAATTAAAAAAACTTCTTTTATCCTCTGTTCGGCGTAGGTTAACCTACGTCGCAGCGTAGTCATGGTTTTGCCATGAATTACCCGGACAGTTCATGCATAAAAAAGATTCAATATACACATTTCTGAAAATTCCGGGCATTATTGACCCCCAAACAACATACAATCACTCCAAACTCACAGCCAAAGCGTGAATCCAAGTAAAATAACATTGATGAAAAACTATTAAAATAGAAAGAAAAACTTGCATAATACGCAAAATGTCATTAAATTAGAGACATATTGCAGATTGTAATGAAAAAGTATCTATTATCTGATTCTCAGTCACATATGGTTCCTGAGTCTGCTCCAGAGCTTATTAGTATGACATCAGCCACAGATTTTCAGGGAGCAGATCTGAATATAATCAGTCATGCCAGAGCCGGTATAAAAGTAGGTTACCTATTGGAGTTAGGTGAGGTCCTTGGATTATCTCAACTTGATCTATGTAAGATTCTCCATATTTCACTGGGGACGTTACAACGTTATCATTCTGATTTAGTCCTGGATGCAGATGCTTCTTCAAAAGTAATCCAGTTAACCATACTTCGTCAAAGAGGTCTGATTGTTTTTGGAAATCAGTCAGGTTTTAATCATTGGTTGAAGGCTCCGATGTCTTCCCTGGAGGGTAAGCCTCCGCTTGACTATCTTGATACTCCATTTGGGTTCCAGTTGATATTCCAGATATTGGGAAGGATTGAGCATGGCGTTTTTGCATGAAACAAGTGTACAGGATTACACGTGAAAGGTATTTAGGTTCTGCTGAAAAGGTCACATTTGAACAAGATTCTAACCATTGAATCGCTAATGTAGATTGATGATTTGATATCCAAAAAAAATCTTCTTGATATACCTGCTCCAGGTGTTGTTATATCAATAGAATATAATGTTTTTATCAATCCCGTATATCTGAATGCAGACAAGTTGAAAGTTGTTGAGATGAACGATTGATCAAATTTTAAATTATTATCCTACTTATTTTCAAATTCAATTTATCTTTATGCTTTTCCTTTGGGAATCTTTTATTTTAAATCATTATGGCTACACCACATATAGAAGCAAAAGTTGGAGAAATAGCTGAATCTATTTTACTGCCCGGTGACCCGTTGCGTGCAAAATATATAGCGGATCATTTCCTGGATGATTGTGTCCAGTTTAACAAAGTCCGGAATATGTTGGGCTACACGGGGTACTATAAGGGCAAACGAATTTCTGTTATGGGAACGGGTATGGGTATGCCTTCCATCGGTATATATTCCTATGAACTGATTAAATTTTACGGAGTAAAAAATCTGATCAGGGTAGGTTCAGCAGGTTCTATACAGGAACACATAAAGATAAAAGACATTGTAATCGCTCAGGCAGCTTCTTCCAATTCTAATTTCAGCAAACAATTCGATGTTAGAGGCGAAATTGCGGCGGTCTCTGACTACAAACTTCTGTCTAAAGCAGCAGTCCGGGCAGAGGAGCTGGCACTACCATATCATATTGGAAATATTCTCAGCTCAGATACATTTTATGATTTTGAAAAAGAGGGCTGGAAGCGTTGGGCTGCTATG
>JACMLK010000190.1 GCA_014379665.1 Saprospiraceae bacterium
GGCACCCGATAGGGATGGGAAGGCCGGCTCGAGGCGAATTTAATTTATGCGAATAATGTATTTTTTTTTGAGCAGTATGAGAAAATGTTTTAAATAAAAAGAAGTGCAATTTGTTATACACACCATTTGCAAATGATTTGAACATCAACATATTAAATTGTATTTTTGTCCTACTTTTAGTGCTTGTCATAATAAAGCACTAACCTAAAAAAATATAACTTGCGCAGAACCCTCCAAATATTTTTTTTATTTTATTTAGCTGCACCAATATATGGGCAGTTCAATAAAGACAGTTCGTATTCTTATCAGGATCTGAATAAAATTCTGGAGGTTGTCAAGACCAGTAAAGATAAAAAAATGTTGGCTGAGGTATACGTCAAGCTGGCAGACTATGAAGGTGATTTGTTTTCTGATTACAGACGGGCTCTCGAGTATTACAGACGGGCTCTTGAAAATTTTAAAATTATGGGAGATAGTGCCGGTGTCAACCGAACCAATCACGCCATAGCCAAAAGATATCTCGATGCTGGATTTTATGAAGAATCAATCAATATTTTTCTAAATCTCGTCAATATTTATCTTAAGAAAAACGATCAGGTAAGCCTGGCAAATTTGTATTTTGATGTCAGTAAAGCATACAAAGCCCGCGGTGATATTGAAAAATCCATTGAATATCTCCAGAAATCCATCGACATCAATGAAGTGATAAAAGATACCTCATTATTGACCAATATACTATTTGAAAAAATACAATCTTTTGAATTAAATAATGAATTGGACAGTGCCCTGATCACTTCTTATGGAGTGTTTAAAATAAATACTGAAAGAGACAATCAGGAGATGGTTGCCAAAAGCCTTTTTCATATCGGATATATCAATAAACTTAAAAAATTATACCCACCAGCCATAAAATATTTAAATAAAGCTGAATTGCTTCTGCCGTATCAACCTTACAGTGAATTAAGAAAATTTATTTACAAGGAATTGGCAGATGTATATGCCAAATCAGGTGATTACGCCGGAGCATATCCTTATCTGCAGAACTACGCCATATTAAATGATAGCATTCTGAATAAAAACAGGCTGGAGTCCATCACGAATCTCGCACTTAAATATGGATCACAGGACAAACAATCCAGTATTGAAGTGCTGAAGATAGACAAACAATATGCCGAGGAAAAAAACAAAGCTCAGCGGAAAACGCTGTATATTTTGGCGGGAGGTTTGATTTTGGTATTGTCATCTATTTATTTCATCATTAAATTTTATGATCAGCGTATCAGTACAACTAAGATAATCACTGAACAAAAAGAAGAAATCAATCATCAAAAGATAAGAGAACTGGAAGATAATATTAAAATGAGCAGTATGCGTTCGGTCATCGAAGGGCAGGAAATAGAGAGGGAACGTATTGCCAAAGATCTCCATGATAGTCTGGGAGGATTGCTAAGTACTATTAAACTGCAATTTGACCACGTGCGATCCAAAAAGGAAGAATTGTACAATCTAAAAGAATATAACCAGGCATACAAGCTGCTGGACACTGCTGTTGAAGAAGTGAGAACCATCTCCAGGAATCTTCAGCCGGGTTCGTTACAGGACCTGGGCTTAATACCTGCGATCAAAGACCTGATCAACAGATTTGAAGGAGATGCTTACCCTGATATTTATTTTCAGTATTATGAGATGCCTGAAAAAATGGATAGAATGATCGCCCTTTCTGTGTACAGGATTATCCAGGAATTACTCAACAATAGTCTCAAACATGCTAATGCCAAAGAAATATTGATACAAATCAATACAGAAGATGACGAACTGGTCATACAATACGAAGATGATGGTATTGGATTTGATCAGAAAAATTTAAATAGAAAAGGTATGGGACTGGAAAACGTAAAATCAAGAATAAACTACATGCATGGATCAATCGTCATTGATTCTGAAAGTGGTCGGGGCATATCAGTCCTGATCAGAATAAAACACCAGTAAATCATGAACAGTATTTCCGCTGTCATGACACTCCCAAGCTTTATAGTCCATGTAATATTACCTGTGACATTAGAAAAAAAAATAAAACTTTTGATAAAAAGGGATGACTTGATCCATCCGTGGGTTTCGGGAAATAAATGGCGAAAACTAAAATACAACATCGACTGTGCTATAAATAACCATTACAATTCCATCATCACTTTTGGTGGAGCCTTTTCAAATCACATTTTTGCCGTCGCTGGTGCATGCGCGATGTCCGGATTAAAAAGTATAGGTATAATCAGGGGAGAAATTGACCCGGCTAATCCTACCTTAAAATTTTGTGCTGAAAGAAATATGACCATGATCCCGGTAACCAGAAATGAGTATCGCGAAAAAGAAGCTTCTTCTGAAATTCAGCAAATATTATTAAATCACCCCGAAGCTTTGGTCATACCAGAAGGAGGTACCAACGCTCTTGCCTTTACCGGAGTGGCAGAAATATGGGATGAATTAAAAGATCAGTTGGATCAGATGCCCGATTATATGGTATTGTCTGCCGGCACGGGAGGTACTGCTGCAGGTTTATTGAGTGCCAATGATTTTGAGACAAAAATAATCAGCATTTCAGCACTAAAATCAACACACCTATACAATGAAATATTGCATCTTTCCGAACATAAAAACAAAGAAAAGTTAACTGTAATCGACAATTATCATTTTGGAGGATATGGAAAATGGACTACGGAGTTATTGGAAAACATGCAGGAATTTGAAAATAAAACCAAAATACCTTTGGATCATGTGTATAACGGAAAGTCGGTGTTTGGAATGATGGATATGATAAAAAATGATTATTTTCCTGAAGGATCCACCATTCTGTATCTTCACACCGGAGGCTTACAGGGAAAAGCCGGTCTTTCCTATATGGAGTCCAAAAATGTCTCTGATAAGCATTAGAATTTAAGTATTTAATGAACGTGTATCTGACGAACAAGGCACTGATTTAATTACAATAATCTCAAGTTATTGCTATGTTTCATAATATAACCCCGAAGGGGTGTAATATTTATAACCCCGTGGTGAAACCCGGGGTTATAAATCCTGACAACACCTGATTTTGGCGTCCCTAAGTACTTAGGGATTGCTAATATTGCAAAAATCATGACAAAATTTGATCGAAACCACGACATCTAGGGTTTCAAATACTCCGACGTATAATTTCCAACATGGATTTTGTTTTCTCTGATCCTTCTTGCGTGTAAATAATAATTTATAATGCCAAATACAAAGAGCAGTGATGAGATCATATAAAATATGAAACTGATCGTGGTACCGGATTTTATATCAAGTAAATTAGGAATACTCAATCCTGCTACTAAAAAATACATCGAAGTACGTAGAAAGGAAAGAAAAGTGCTTTGATTGGCAAGTGTAGTTCTCTGAAGTGCGAGATTTTCTCTGAGGATCAGATCTTTATTTAATTTATGTTCTAATTCCATAAGGTGATATTGTCTGTACCTGATATTATTTTGAATTTTAATTTCAAAATCATCATGCAAATTTATTGAAAAATGTCGGTTAATTGGATTAATTGAATTATTCTGAATTCCCCTTCAAAACTTTAGGTCCAAAAACATATCTTTGTAACATCATCCCTTTTTCAGTAAAACCACAATTATGCGTATTTCAATATTCTATATGATCTGTATTTTAGGAGTTTCATCATTGACCTTGAAAAGTCAGGGAAACACCATGATAATCCCGGATATCAGCCATCAAACCACTGTAGTAAATAAGGGTTCCGCGATCAAAAAAACCCAATTAAGTGCCACTGCCAAACCTTCATCAATAAAAAGTGACTGGAATGTGGTTCTTCGCAATCTGACTTCATTCAATCATACCAGCCCCATTCCAACTAAAGAATTTAAAAAGCTAAAACAAAAAATCAATAATGATAGATTCAATAATGCCAATAATTTGCATCCGCAACAAGAAACGGCTTCAAAGTCAGTAACTCAACCTTTTTTAAACCGAAACTTCAGAGGTAACAGTCGGGACCAAAGTGTGCCAATGGACAATTCAATAGCTGTTTCACGCAATGGATTTATTGTATCGGCTGTTAATACCAACATTATTTTCACAGGACCGGATGGGGTGATCACGTTTCAAAAGGGATTTTCTGATTTTTTTACCTTACTGGGGCTGGGCACCAGAATGTATGATCCCAGAATAATATATGACGTAGAAGAAAACCGATTTATCTTTATGTGCCTCCACGGTTCAGAGCCTTCCACTACACAACTTTGTATTGCTTTTTCAAAAACAGAAGATCCCAATGGAGAATGGAACTATTATAAAATAGATGGCAACCCGTCAGGAGATCAACATTGGTTTGATTATCCTAATATAGCAATCACAAAAAATGATTTATATATCGCTGGGCTAATGAGAGATGTACCGGGAGACTGGTCATATTCGGTCTTATATCAGATCGATAAGAAGGCAGGTTTCCAGGGGAATGAAGTCTTATGGAAATACTACAATGATATAAAAAATGCAGATGGGCTAGCTTCTTTCAATTTGGTTCCTACTCCATCAGGATGGAATTATCTTCCTGCTAATGGCATGTATTTTGTAAGCAATCAGGCATTAGGTGGCGATACTTACCATTTTTATTATACTACCGGATCTCTTAATACAAATCCATCTCTTGTATCTATGTTATCCAAAGGATTAGCCATTGAAATAGCTCCTGACGGAAGACAAAAACAAACTTCCAACATACTCAATACATTCGACAGCAGGATATGGTCTGCATTATACCACAATGGCGTCATTCACATGGGCACTCACGTCAAAACACCTAATGGTGATGTAGGTCTGTTTTATGGAAGGATGGATGTCAGTTCACTCAAAGTAGAAGCTGATATCCTGACATCACCCGGAAAAGATTATGCTTTTCCTTCATTTTCTGCTTTTGGCCAGAAAGAAACAGATGCTGAAATACTTGTAAATTATCTCGTGTCAGGAGCAGATTTATTTCCCGGGCAGGAACAGCGTTTATGCAGTGGTGCAAATGCGGATTTTTTGTGGAGTGAACCCGTAACCTTAAAAGAAGGGCTAAGTATTATCAATGCGCGGGCTGACAATAATGAACGCTGGGGAGACTATACCACTTCATCAAGAAGATTTATTAATGATCGTGTTGAAAGTTGGGTCACAGGTTCCTTCGGAGAACAAAACAGCTATGGAACCTGGCTCGGACAATATGTATCCGAGGAATCCTTCAATACCATACCAATGGCGGAGTTTGTAAGCGATAAAACCACAGCACCTAAAAACACAGAAATTACTTTTAATGACATCACTCAAAAAAATCCAATTTCATGGCAGTGGACTTTCGAGGGAGGCGTACCATCATCATCTTCTGACCTGGCACCCAAAGTGATATTTCCAGATGATGGAGCATATGACATTACACTTATAGTAACCAACGATCTTGGTACTGATACCCTCACAAAAATAGAATACATCCATATCCAGGATACCATCGCAAAGCCTGTGGCACAATTTATCATGGATCAGGATACAATATTTAAAAATGACAGCATTCAATTTTTAAACCTCAGCTCTGATGATGCAGTCACATTCAAGTGGGCTTTCCAATCCGGTAATCCTTCATCGAGTACATTGAGAGATCCTGTAGTTAAATACAATAATGTTGGTTCTTTTTTGGTATCACTGACCGCAGCCAATATTGCAGGGAGCAATACTAAAATCATACAAAAAGCGGTGACGGTGCTCAACAGGTTTGCTCCTGTGGCAGCATTTACAGCGGATAAGACCAATATAGCAACGGGTGAATCAATTATGTTTTCAGATATTTCAACCGGAGGACCTAAAAGTCGCGAATGGGCATTTGAAGGCGGCAGCCCTGCATCCTCATCCATAAAAAACCCTGTTATACGGTATGATCAAAATGGTACGTTCGAAGTGTCACTTAAAGTAATGAATGAATTTGGAGAAAATACCACAGTTAAAACCGGTTACATCATGGTTGGTGAGGTGAACACAGTAGATCTACCTTTGATTACAAAAATTAAATTATATCCAAATCCAGTCTCTGAAGGCACGGTTACTTTGAATTTTGAAATTGATCAAACTCAAAAACTCAGGTTTAGTCTGAATGATGTAAATGGAAAAATAATACGGTTACTTTATCATGACAGGGTAAAAACGGGACAAAATCAATTTTCATTTAATGCTGACACCCTGATATCCGGTATCTACTTCCTCAAAATAACAGATGAAGCAGGAAAAAACGTAGCTATTCCTGTGGTAGTACAAAATGGTGGTTTTTAATTATTTAATAAAATTATGAATTTTCATGTCCTTAAATATTTATTTGTCTACATGACACCCTTATTGGTGGTTATTTCCATCTATACAGGTGGAATATATACTTACATGGCAGTATTATATGTCTTCATACTGATTCCGGTGCTCGAATTTATTTTTACTGGCACGTCCAAAAATCTGGATGATGTAGAAGAATCTCTTGTTACCAAAGATAAGTTTTATGATTATTTATTGTATAGTTTAGTACCGGTCCAATGTGCCATCTTTGCGTACTTCCTGCTTCGTGTGCACGACCCCGCTTTTGCATTATGGGAAAAGATTGGGATGATGACAGCCTTTGGTATGTCCTGCGGCGCCCTCGGTATCAATGCAGCCCACGAACTGGGACACCGAAACACATGGTATGAAAAAGCCATGAGTAAAATATTGTTGGCCACAACTCAATATATGCATTTTTTTATTGAACATAATCGGGGACATCACAAAAATGTATCTACTGATGAAGATCCTGCTTCAGCCAGATACGGAGAAACCGTTTATCGTTTTTTCGTCCGATCTATCCGGGACAGTTGGTTGTCAGCCTGGCATCTGGAATCAAAAAGATTAAAACCATTAAAGTTGCCATTCTGGAGTCTGCACAATGAGATGTTGAGATTTCAGCTCATTCAGGTTGGAATTTTAGGGAGTATTTTACTAACGTTTGGATTAGAGGTAACCTTACTTTATTTGGGTGCTGCAACGATTGGTGTCCTGCTTCTTGAAACCATCAATTATATCGAGCACTACGGTTTGAGAAGAAAAAAAATCGATAATACCAGATATGAACGCACGATGCCCGTTCATTCATGGAATTCAAATCACACCTTAGGAAGAATACTGCTTTTGGAAGTCACCAGGCATTCTGATCATCATTATCTGGCTACCAGAAAATATCAGACCCTCCGGCATTTCGACGAAAGTCCGCAAATGCCTGCAGGATATCCGGGTATGATGTTATTATCTTTCATTCCACCACTTTGGTTCAAAGTCATGCATCATCAGATTGAAAAATATAAAGCTACTAGAGAAGGAGTATCTCTTGGCTGAAATGACATTTGAAAATTCAGCACATTTTTATTCTACTCATGCAGAGGCAGTAAAACTTTTATCGAATTTATACTCAAAATAAATTGGTTTGCGAAAATTCCTTTTACCAATATACTGATTTTGAGTATAATGGCGACATAATTTTTCTCAAAAAAAATTATCGTCGGTATATTTTAGTCATGGTATGATCCATTCGGTATCTCTGTTCAAACGAATTCAGAGAAGTCACATTATTTTAGAAATACAAATGTGATCTTATTTTTTCAAATCCGAAGGAATCGCACAAAATCCTAATGCTACAATTATCAGCAAATATTTACCCCTTTCATTTACACAATCACAAA
>JACMLK010000191.1 GCA_014379665.1 Saprospiraceae bacterium
AAATTGGCAAATCAGCAAATATTAGAATTATAGACGTAAGCTTTCCAAATGCTTTTGATGTAGATCTTAATAAAAAGGGAGTACATTTATAATAGTGCTTTGTCAAAGATAAAATATCTGCGTTAAAATACTCGACATAGCTAAGGCGCCGGCCATCTGTCCCATTGTAATTATTACCCTGTCAGTGCACCGGAAGTATTAAAATATATGGTAATCAAATAAGGATGTTAATAATTGAGAAATTAAGTGTTAAGCCTCATCCACCCGACTTTATACCCTGTTATTTGAAGTTTCTAAAAATATGTGTTCCAGTATTTTTTTATCCAGGTCAGAAAATTCCTTGTTCCTTCTGCCCACAACTATTTCAGCAGTTTCAATAGCCTTTTTCAACTGGTGAGTAGTAAAACCGGAGGAACCACCCCATGAGAATGATGGAATGAAGTTTCGCGGGAATCCATCTCCAAAAATATTTGCAGCTACACCTACTACGGTACCTGTATTGAACATAGTATTGATGCCGGATTTTGAATGATCACCCATAATCAAACCACAGAACTGCAGACCAGTATCTTCAAATGCTTCATCAACATACGACCACACCTTGACCGGAAGGTAATTATTTTTCAAATTGGAAGTATTGGTATCTGCTCCAAGATTGCACCATTCACCAATCACACTATTGCCAAGAAAACCATCATGTGCTTTGTTTGAATTAGCTAAAAGTACGGAATTGTTGATTTCACCACCAGCTTTGCAAAATGGACCAATGGTGGTAGGACCATATATTTTTGCACCCATTTTTATTACAGCCCCTTCACAGACAGCCAGCCCTCCGCGAATTAATGAACCTTCCATGATAAGCGCATCTTTGCCAATATAAACAGGACCATCGGAAGTGTTTATTATACAACATTCGATCGAGGCTCCTTTTTCCATAAAAACCGGATATTTTCCATACACCTTGTTTGTGTCTGATATTGGTTCCGAGATCCTTCCCTGAGTTAATAATTCAAAATCTTTAATGAGCTCCTCCCCATTATTTGAAAAAATATGGTACGGTCTGATTATTCTGTCTAATTCCAGTCCTCGCTCCCTGCCAATATCAATGCCTTTCAGGTTTTGAAGCGCATCTTTGTCTTCTGAAAGTGATTCAAACTGATTTCCGGATAATCTGGCTGCAACCAATTCATCACCCAGCAATAATGCTTCATTGATACTTAGTTGTTTTATGTAATTTACCAACTGTTTATTTGGCAGGAAAGTACTGTTGATGAGGATATTCTCTTCTTCTATGTTGATGGGATATTTTTCAGCCAGATAGTCCTGAGTGATGTAACTGGATTTTCCATTCAGATGAAGCTCCCATTTTTCTCTGATAGTCAGAATACCTACCCTAAGTTCAGCAATGGGGCGGGTAAATGTAAGAGGAAGCAGATGGAACCAATGATCATCACCAAAAAGGATGATGTTGTCAGGGAATTTATTTTTCATATCCGGAATTAAAGCCCCACGTATTTAAAGAGTTATTCACTGTTATAACGTTTAGAAAAGTAGAATGTCCATTTTTAATAAAAAAAAAGCCCTTATTTTCGTAAGGGCTTTTTATATTTTACATTAAGGATTATTTATTGGAAAATTTGGAAAATTTCTTATTAAATTTATCAATTCTTCCCGCCGTATCCACAAATTTCATTTTCCCGGTAAAGAATGGGTGTGAGAAGGAGGAAATTTCCATTTTCACTAATGGGTATTCTTTGCCATCTGAAAATAATACGGTCTCTCTTGTCTTAGTACATGATCTCGTCAAAAACATTTCATCATTAGAAATATCTTTGAAAACAACCATTCTATAATCCTGTGGATGGAGATCTTTCTTCATCTTTATATTTTTATTTGTTTTTTAATGATCAGGGGGCATCCTCTATTGCCACATTCCTGATCGATAAATTAAAACCTTTCTGATTTATTGATGCCCGACGACTAATTATGCCCAATAATTCTAAAAAGAATGCAAAAGTAAGTAATTACTGATTATTATAAAAATATTTATTTAAAAAAAACATTAAATGAATAAAATAAAGCATGGTCTGAAAGAAACTTGCGGTATTTAAGTGTTTAAAGCTCCGCAAACACTTAATACCTGACCTGAAACATAAGTGGACAGATCACCGCCGAGGTAAACACATGCATTAGCGACATCTTCTCCTGAACCCAATCGTTTGAGAGGAATAGCGTCAATATAATTTTTTTTCTGTTCTTCCGTCAGAATTTGGGTCATGTCCGTTTCAATAAATCCCGGTGCTATAGCATTACAGCGAATATTTCTGGATCCTACCTCCTTTGCAATAGATTTGGTAAATCCAATAATTCCAGCTTTCGAAGCCGCATAATTAGCCTGACCTGCATTGCCAAAGACTCCCACGACCGAACTCATATTTATGATAGAACCGCTTCTCATTTTCATCATTGGTTTCAGGGCATGTTTCGTAAGGTTAAAAACTGATTTCAGATTTACATGTATCACCTGATCCCATTGCTCCTCACTCATTCTGAGCATCAATGTGTCTTTTGTAATGCCGGCATTGTTTACGAGTATATCCAGTTTGCCGAAGGTTTCCACTACTTCGTTTATCAGGGTTTCAGCCTGTGCATAATCAGATGCATCCGATTTGTATGCCCGTACCTTAACTCCTTTTTGTTCTGCAGCAGCAACAACCGCATTGGCTTTTTCTTCGGAAGACTGATAAGTAAAGGCTATATCCGCACCTTCTTCGGCAAATTTTAATACGACAGCTTCCCCGATTCCACGGGATCCCCCTGTGATCAATGCAACCTTACCTTTTAATAATCCCATTGTACATATTTTACTGCAAAAATATTCTTTACCTTTTGAAATCTATCATTTGTTTGACAGTAATTTTTATATAACATGGTGTCGGGATTTAAATAAAAGCCATATTTTAAAAATTTAAATGCAACACTATTGCATTAATGGTGTTAATTATTTATTTTTGCAATGTTTTTGATATGAAAAATATTTGAAACCTTTATGAAATCCAAATACAATATCAGCCCGGATGCTGCCGGATTTTTTACTTCAATGTTATGTGCGGTTCACTGCTCTGCTCTCCCTTTGCTTATTTCTTTAGGGTTAATAGGTAGTGAGTCATGGATGCATAACCACTTAATTGATTGGGTAGTGATTGGAGTAGGAGTATTGATAGCTACTTATTCATTGCTGGGAGATTTTATAAAAGTACATAGAAATATAACGCCATTAGCCATGTCCCTCGCTGGTTTTAGCCTTCTTTTGATAGGGATGACCGAACATCATGGATGGATGTTGGTTTTCAGTGTGGTTGGTGGATTATTGGTGGCTACCTCGCATATTGTTAATTTCAGAAAGGGGAAAACCTTTACGTCTGAAATATGATTTTTATGTAAAACCAAACTTTAAATCATTGGATCGCTTTTAACCAGGGGGACTTAAAAATCTACAACATCATATTTTTTTAAACATGTTACACGTATTTAGATCTGGCATCAATTATTATAATGCCACTGGGAAGATATTTGATTAAACTATTATCTTTACATTTCTGAAACAAAAGTAGGGTTAGAAAACGGATGAAAAGCAATATCATCATCATAGGAGCCGGACTTTGCGGCACTTTACTTGCTTTGAGGCTAGCACAAAAAGGATATAACATCATCCTATATGAGCGCAGGTCTGATATGCGCAAATCAGTTATTTCGGCAGGCAGATCTATAAATCTGGCACTTTCAGACAGAGGTATCAAAGGATTGGAACTTGTAGGCCTGACGGAAAAAGCCAGGGACCTCTCGATTCCTATGACAGGCCGAAACATACATTCGCTATCAGGTGAAACTACATTTGTACATTACAGCGGACGTAAAGGTGAATGGATCAATTCGATATCCAGAGGCGGATTAAACAGTTTGCTCATGGATGAGGCGGAGAATACAGGTTTGGTCACCATTCATTTTGACACCGAATGCATTGTCATAAATATAGAAACGGAAGAAGTAAAGCTTTATAATTCGATATCAAAAGAAGAATTTATTGCACGGGGTACGGTAGTTTTTGGGACAGATGGATACTCCTCTTCGGTTAGAAATGCAATAATGGGTCATTCTCAGAAATACAGATTTGATTTTTCACAAAAATATCTGGACACGGGTTATAAGGAACTGGAGATTCCCGCCGGACAGGATGGGGCGTTCAGGTTGGATAAAAATTCATTGCACATATGGCCAAGACAGGGTTTTATGATGATAGCACTTCCAAATCTGAATGGAAGTTTTACAGTGACCCTTTTTCTTCCTTTTGAAGGTGAATTTAGTTTTTCGCGATTGAGTACAGATGAAGAAATACTAACCTTTTTTAATAAACATTTTCCCACAGCTATGGTGCTGATGCCTGAATTGCTTGATGACTTCAGATCCAATCCTACCAGTGCGTTATGCACTATAAAATGTATGCCATGGCAAATTGATGGGAAATTCCTGCTAATGGGAGATGCAGCTCATGCAGTCGTCCCCTTTTACGGACAGGGAATGAATGCATCATTTGAAGATGTAGTGGTATTGGACAGATTGATCGATGAGTATACAGGTGATTGGTCGGTCATTTTATCGGAGTATCAAAGAATTCGCAAGCCTGACACTGATGCAATTGCAGACCTTGCCATTGAAAATCAATATGAAATGCGGGATGCAACTTCTGATCCTGTATTTTTATTAAAAAGGAAAATTGAACTCCAACTGGAGCAGAACTATCCGGAATACTACAGTAAGTATAGTATGGTGACTTTCAGGGACGACCTTCCATATAGGATGGCTATGGAAAAGGGTCGCGCACAGGATACCATTCTGATGGACTATGCCAAAACGGTGATGCATACTGAGCAAGTTGATTTTCCGTATCTGATCAACAAATTAAAAAATCTTTGAAAATCATAGTATATTTGTACATCAAACAAAAAATGATTCATCATGCCTGTAGCCCGACCTTTCAATCTTACACAATGGATTCATGATCATCGTCATGAATTGAAACCACCTGTGGGAAATCGCAATCTGTACAAAGATGCCGGTGATTATATTGTCATGATCGTGGCTGGTCCCAATGCACGAAAAGATTACCATTATAATGAAACGGAAGAACTTTATTACCAGTTGGAAGGTGACATTACGGTTCGGATCCAGGAAGATGGAAAAGCGGTAGATATTCCTCTTAAAGAAGGAGATATGTTTCTGCTGCCAGCTAAAGTGCCTCATTCTCCCGTCAGGTCGGAGGGTTCTATCGGACTTGTGATAGAACTAAAAAGGACCGGGCAGGAGAGAGACGGCTTAATGTGGTTTTGCGACCAATGCAACAGCAAACTTCATGAATCATACTTTCATCTGGACAATATTGAGAAGGATTTTCTACCAAGATTCAAACATTATTATGGGTCAGAACAATTGCGGACTTGTCAGCATTGCGGTAACGTGATGGAAACGGACAAAAGATTTGTAGATTAATCTTAATCAAAGTATTTATTCTTTGGATTGAAAATTGTACTTTATCCCCCTGTCCATTTCCGTTGACAAAATGCATCACATGGACGATATAAGAAATTAAACAAATTCCCAAGACGTATAATGACCAAAAATGTATATTTTGTTTCTGACTTTCATCTTGGTGCAGATGCTTTGTTACCATCCATTGACCGGGAAAAAAAGATAGTCAGTTGGCTGGAAGAAGCTCAGTCTGATATGGCCGAACTTTATCTTGTTGGTGATGTATTTGATCATTGGTTTGAGTACAATAAAGCTGTTCCAAAAGGTTTCATCCGGTTATTCGGAAAACTGGCAGAACTGAGAGACGCAGGAGTTCCGGTTTATTTTTTTACCGGAAATCATGATATGTGGATGTTCCGGTATTTTGAAGAAGAATTTGGCATACCTATTTTTCGGGCACCTATTCAGAAAGTTATTGGAGGGAAGACTTTTTTCATTGGCCATGGGGATGGACTTGGGCCTGGCGACCATGGATATAAATTCATTAAAAGAATTTTTAACAACAGCATGTGCCAAAAAGCTTTCAGTCTTTTACATCCTGATATCGGTTTATCACTGATGAAATATTTCAGTGTCAAAAGTCGGAAATATACCGGTGATGAAGATCCGTTTACTGATCCTGCCAAAGAATGGCTTGTTCAGTTTTCCGAAGCGCATTGCAAGGATCATGACATTGATTTTTATGTTTTTGGACACAGGCATCTTCCGGTTGATTACTTGCTTTCCAATGGCAAAAGCAGGTATATAAATCTGGGTGAGTGGATGTACGTGTCATCTTATGGCATATTCGACGGAACGGACCTTAAACTTAAATTCTATAATTCTGACTTCAATCATATTTATGGCATGTAGTTTGACAGAGTAATAGATATACTTATCAATCAATACAAATGACTATTCAGTTTAAATTTTTGCTTGTTTCTATTTTGTTGAGTTTTATTTTTTCCGGATGCCACACTCAAAAGAATATCACTGAAAATACGCCAATCAGTAATTTTGATCTAAAAGTGAAACCTACCATTGTAGAAGTTGACAATCTTGGACGATTATATATTGTCGATCAAAAAAATAACATCATCAATTATAAACCGGATCTCAAAGAGCAATACAGATATGCAAATAAAAGAGGTGGTAATGTCTCTACGCTTGACGTTACAAACCCATTTAAAATAGTATCCTTCAGCGATGACTTTAACCAGATAAAGATATTGGATAACACTTTGTCTGAGATTTCAACCTTAAATCTATCTGAAAAATTTGCCGATATATCCGCATGTGCCACTTCAAATGATGGAAATTTATGGGTTTTTGATCCCGTACAGTTTAAATTGATAAAAATAAATAATCAAGGCACTGTACTGCTTGAGTCGTCCAATGTGAATGATGTAGGACTCAGTGGTGTGAAAATCACTGACATCAGAGAAAAGGGAAATTACGTGTTGCTTAGCGACAGAAATAAAGGATTTTACTTCTTTGATAATCTGGGACAGTATATGTATACTTATGAGACAAAAGACATTAAACATTTTCAGTTTGATGGCAACAATGTAGTGTATTTTACTTCGACCGGACTGAAAAACTATTCTGTCAAATTTAAAGAACGACAATCCCTCAGTTATCCATCGGATATGAACAAACCGGGACTGATGTACGTGTTGTATCATGCAGGAGATCTGTACGAAGTCAATCAGAGCGGTATAAATGTGAAAAGAAAAGCCGTCAAATAAACGATCCGTGGGTAAAAAGTAAAAAGTAAAATGTAGAAAGTAAAAAGCAGAAAGTAAGAGGTAGAAAGTTAAGAGTATGCGAATAGAGAGATTGGAGGATATTATAGCATGGCAGAAAGCAAAAGCGCTTATGATTGATATATATAAGTTATTTGAACACACTAAGGATTTTGGTTTAAGAGTATGTTTAAATTTTCATGATTGAGCGAAAGCGAGCAATTTTAATTTTAGACAAGGCTTGTTTTGCAGTCGTAGCCGGAAGCTACGGCGAAAAAATATAACGCAATATAAAATAAAAATTGCCGATTGAAGGCAAATGATGGAATTTTAAATATACTCTAAAAGACCAAATTCAAAGGGCTTATGAATAACATAGCCGAAGATTTTGAACGAAAAGGAAACAAAATGAATATCAGGAATCTGTTGTTTTACATCCGACAAAAAGTGGTGAGAAATTTCATCAGGATCTGATTGCCATTAAAACAGGAGACCTCGACGGAAGTGCTTTTGATAAAATCAAAGTTTTACCCGATCATTCAGCTAATCCTGATATAGCTTCATTGGACGACAGAATAACACATGAATTATTTGACAGGCAAGAGATCAATGTCCTTATTCATCCAAATCCGGCGTCGGAAAGTTTTAGGGTAGAATTTTATACGGATCAGGAATCAAAAGTAAATTTGTCTGTTACGGATATCACAGGTAAAATAGTATTTAAGAAATACCTTGAGAACAAAAGCGGATTTCATACAGAATATATTGATAAAAGCCAGATAGGATCAGAAGGCATTTATTTTTTAATTGTTCAAGGGGAGAATTTTCAGGCAACAAATAAATTGGTTCTTCTAAAATAATTTATTGGTTTTTGTAA
>JACMLK010000018.1 GCA_014379665.1 Saprospiraceae bacterium
CAAGAGTGGGTTTGGCAACATCTTTGATGTCCCACTTATCATAATCATAATAAATATTACTAAGATTTATCTCCTTGTCTGTATAAATACGGTCCAAAAGTAATTCAATGTTAATGGTTAAAGTATTTTCACCTTCCTTAAATACTAAATTTTTTGTTGTAAATTCTTTTGAAGCGTTTAGAAAATCTAACTTAGATGCAATTACTTTTAATAATTTTTCAGAGTCTATCTGAGTAAAATAAAATCCGTTCTGGTCAGTATAACCATCCACAACTTTCAGATTATTCCCGTCCACAATTTTTATGTATGAATCTCCTAAAAGCCGTCGACCAATAACTTTACTGTTAGGATCTTCTTTCACTTCAAAATCATTCATAAATGTTTTTACTGTCACAAAAATGGAGACAGGCTCTTTTTCAGTTTTTGAAATAGTATCCGGTTCTTTCATAGGTATCAATTTCTTAAACCTGTAAATATCATCTTTACCATTGCCGTATCGGGATGATGAAAAATAACCCTGCTGCAATATATTAGCACTTCTTTTAGCGCTATAATCCACAATTAAAGAAAAATCATCACCACCTGAGTTTACCGGATAACCAATATTTATTGGTACAGACCATGATCCGTCTTTTCTCAGGTAGGTCTTAAAAATATCAAACCCACCTAATCCTTGCCAAAAATCAGACGAAAAATACAATGTGTCTCCATCACCTGTCGGAAATTTCTCATTTCCGGATGAATTTATACTTGAAGGTAATTTTTCAGGCAATGACCAGGTTCCGTCACCTGATAGTTCAGTGTAATACAGATCCAAAGAGCCACCTGGTTCCATTAAATCAGAAGAAAACACCAGGACACTGTCATTTTCAATAAAAGTAGCTTGTCCATAATTGATTTTGTCGTTTATAAATGGCAATACTTCAGGTTCTGACCATACCCTGTTATCCCTTTTTGAGATCATAAGTTTACAAAAATCGTCTCCTGAATCAAAACTGTAACATCTGGTAAATATCACCGTATTCATATCTTTAGAAAACCAACAAGTTCCTTCATTTTCCTCTGTATTAATGGCTGAGTCAAAGCGCTTAATATCTGAGCCCGATTTCCTAACGATAAAAATATCACTGAATTTTTCACCGGTCCAATTATAAATGCCATTTCCGGAAGATTCTGATCTTTCAGAAGTAAACAAAAGAAAATCATTTTCAAAAAGTACAGGCCCGTAGTCGGAAGTACCGGAGTTCTCAAATATTTTCTCAATGAGATAATCCGAATGTACACTTTTTGATGCTATAGCTTGCATACACATCAGTACCTCCCGGTCATTTTCCTGCTTTCTTCCGGTTTTTTGACTTAAAATATTATAAGTCGCTATAGCCGCTTCATATTCTTCCATCATCTTGTATGTGGTAGCCAGATTTCCTAAAGCTTCAGGACCATAATTTAAAGCCACCGATTTTTTAAACCAATACAGGGCTTCTGAATATTCCTGTAGTTTTAGATATGATCTTCCCAATAAAAAGGCCTTTCTTGCTTTGGATGATTCACTTTTTACAGATTCATATTCGTCAAGAAGTAATTCCGATGCCACATAATACTGCTTTCTTTCATAAGCTGTCTCACCATCCTTTATTTTCTGGCTGAATGAACAGGACAGTATAGATATTAAAGTTAAAAAGGAAATAATAATTGCTTTCATCTGTTACTTAAATTTTCATAACTCACAGTATTCTCTAAATATAATCTCATTTAATATGGAATTGTTTTAGTAATTATAAGACTTTGTAAAGGTTTGGTCATGTCTGATTGATACTTTTTTCTCCAATCACCTCTACCCGATGCCAGTTTATTTAACTTTTGCAATAAATCTTATTCGAAAATATGTCTTTTTTGCAGATTTTAGAGATATTTTTAAATATTAAACAGATTCCAATCAATTTTGACTTTGTTTTTTGGCAGGTAAAAAAAAAGGACAATAGTTTTGCTATTGCCCTTTTATATTTTTTAATATGGTTGAAGTTATTTTATAGTTCTTGCAAAGGATTTTGAATCGCCTTTAGAAGAAGTTTTTGTTGATTCTCTTCTTGCCACTTTAAGATTTGTTGTAAGGTCATTTACTATCGGCGATGCTATAAAAATGGATGAATAGGTACCAACCGTAATACCTACCAATAATGCAAATGCAAATCCCTTGATGCTTGCCCCGCCAAATAAAAATAATATTAATATCACGATGACCGTTGTGAAAGATGTCATTAATGTTCTTGACAAAGTGGTATTGATGGCATCATTGATCACTTCTGCATTCGACTTATTTACATTAATAGCAATGAATTCCCTGATACGGTCAAAAACAATCACCGTGTCATTTATGGAATATCCAATCACAGTAAGAATAGCCGCAATAAAAGCCTGGTCAATTTCGAGTGAAAAAGGAAGAATACCTCTGAATAAGGAGAACACGGACAACACTACCAGTGCATCATGGGCTAATGCTATAATCGCCCCGGCACTATACTGCCACTTGTTAAATCTCAATAGAATGTAAAGAAATACGGAAAGCAAACCAAATATTCCCGCATAGAATGAACTCTTTTTCAGATCGTCTGCAATTGTAGGACCTACCTGAGTTGAACTGGTAATATGAATTTTGTCAGCGGGTGATTCAATATTGGAAAAATCTTCCAACGTCACACTGGATTTGGTTAATTGAGATACCCCTTCATGCAATTTGGCTAATACTTTTGAAGGTGTATCTTCAGCAGTTTCAGAGATCAGATAAGAAGTCGTTACATTAAATGTATTTTCATTGTCGACCTGTTTCACCACAGGTGATGCCCCGAAAGGTGCTGTCAAACCGTCCCTCAATGCGTCTGCAGTAACTTT
Organism: Saprospiraceae bacterium; assembly: GCA_014379665.1. Lineage (GTDB taxonomy): Bacteria > Bacteroidota > Bacteroidia > Chitinophagales > Saprospiraceae > OLB9. The sequence continues at coordinate 2,890 of JACMLK010000018.1, forward strand.
TTCACTTCCGGTAAACTGAATATTGTAGGAGAAACCACCTTTGTAATCGACTCCCAGATCAAAGCCTCTGGTAAATATAGATACCATACCAGCCAAAATAACAATTGCTGAAGCGCTATAAGCAAATTTCCTCCTGCCTATCCAATCAATATTTATATTTTTAAACGCACTTTTGGAAAATGAAGTCCAGAAAGATAAATCTTTTCCTTTGCTCAACCACCATTCTATCATCAGTCTGGAAATAAAAATGGCGGTGAACATTGAAGAGAGTACACCAACGATTAAGACTACAGCAAATCCTTTGACCGGACCCAAACCAAAATATGCAAGTATAAATGCAGTAAGAATAGTGGTAACATTCGCATCAATGATAGATGAATAAGAATGATAAAATCCATCAGAAACAGCTTGTTTTAATGATTTACCTGCTACCAGTTCTTCTTTGATCCGTTCATAAATGATCACGTTTGCATCCACTGCCATACCGATAGTAAGTACAATACCGGCAATACCTGACAACGTCAACACAGTACCAAAACTGGAAAGTGTACCAAAGATCAGGAATACGTTCAGGAATAAAGATAAAATGGCAATCACGCCTGCTCCTGCATAATATGCCAGCATAGTCACAATCACTAAAAAGAAACCAATAATTAACGAGTTCAAACTTTTCTCAATATTGTCTTTTCCTAATGAAGGACCGACATTGGATTCCTGAATTATTTTTGTTCTTGCCGGTAATTTACCGACTTCCAGAATGCTGGCAAAATCAACAGCTTCTTCCACAGAAAAATTTCCTGAAATGGATGAAGAACCTTGAGTAATAGCATCATTAACTCTTGGAGCAGAAACCACTTCATTATCCAAAGCAATTGCAATTTCACGGTTGCCTTCATTGGCGGCTTTGGTAGTCATTTCTGCCCATTTTTTTGCACCAGCTGCATTCATTCTCAGATTGACTTCAACTTCCCCGTTCACAGGGTTCAGTGTTTGTACCGCACTTGTTACTACATCCCCATCCAAAGGTGCCAACTCTGTTCCGCTTTGCAATTTGATCAGGTATAGTTCATATTGGCTCGTTAGCACTCCGTCAGCCCCCTGTGATGGTTTGTATGACCACATAAATTTACCGTTTTTTGGGAACAGTGCTTTTATATCTTCTCTTTCAAGAATTTCTGAAATAAAATTCTTTTTACCTCTGTCAGCGAGCCCGATAACGCTTGGAGGAAGCGTACCTCCATTTAAAGTCAGTGCCGTTAACAGAGAACCGGTTTCACCGTTTGCATTTTGGGATTTTGGAACAAGTTGTATAGTTGAATCGGGTAATTCATTTCCCAGCTCATCCATTTTTGGTGTTTTGATGGTGTCCATTTCTATGACCGTGGTATCCATAGATGAAGTGCCTCCGGATACTTTTTTATCTGCTTCCTGAAAAGCCAATGATATTCCAGGATCTGTTGAACGGTATGTATCCCAGAATTCCAGCTTGGCACTGGCCTGAAGAAATTGTCTTGCTCTTGCTGGGTTATCGATACCCGGCATTTCAACCAATATCAAATCTCTATTAGGATCTAACGATACATTGGGTTGGGCTACGCCTAGCTTATCAATCCTTTGCTTTAGCCTCTCAAATGTAAGTTTAACGGTTTCATTTGCTTTACTTCTCAGCAATCTTGTGATAGTACCATCATCTGTATCTGTATTAATATCACCGAGTGTCTCACTACGGGCAAAAATCCTGGATAGTTTATCAGGTCCGGCTATTTTCCTAAATTCATCAGAAAAAAGGGTTACAAAATCAGACTGAGAACCTGACATTGCCGATTTAGCATTACTCATTGCCTTAATAAAATCGGCATTATTGCTGTTTCTACCTGCCAGAGACTTAAGAAAATCTTCAAGGTCCACTTGTAAAACCACACTCATACCCCCTTTCAGATCCAAACCTAAAGCAAGTTGCTGCTTTTTAAGATCACTGTATGTGTAAGATTTAATGAGCGGAATGCTGAAAATTTCTTCTCCTGATATCGAATCCAGATATTTGGCACGGGCTGCTTTAAATGCAGGGTCTCCCGCAAATTGTGCAGTAACTCCTGAAATCTTTTCTGCATAAGCGTCAGCATTGTTTTCAACACTGTTTGTAGGTATGAAATAAGCAAATTGTATTAAGCATACAATCGTAATCAATACCAAAAATACTTTGACTAAACCTTTTCCTTGCATTGTATTAAAA
>JACMLK010000019.1 GCA_014379665.1 Saprospiraceae bacterium
ACGCCAAGGTTTCCCATACGGAGCAAGCGAAGTGGCGTGAACAACTCGAGAATTATCTTCAAAAGCGGCAGTCCTTAAAGGCCGTCGTTCAATTGATCGATGCTCGCCATGGTGCCTTGGAGAATGACATTGCGATGTTCGAATGGCTCCAGTTTCATGGATTACGCACCTTTGTCGTGTTGACAAAGTGCGATAAGGTGAAGCAAAGAGACTTGGCGAAAACCACTAAAGCCTCAGCACAAGCTTTTGATCTATTAAGCGAGAGCTTCCTACATTTTTCAGCGGAAACCCAGATGGGTCGTTCTGCAATGTGGTCTTCTCTCCAATCCATTTTGGGATAATTTAAAACCACCCCGGCAAGCTGCGCCTGCCACCCCTCCCAAGAGGGGAATTTTTAAAGAATATTCCAAAAATAAAGCCGTTGTTATTGAACCTGTTATGGTGGAAATGAATTCTGCCGATAGTGTCCAATGGGTGCAACTCAAGGGTATTGGTCCGTATTTGTCATCAAAAATACTAAAGTACCGCAAACGACTTGGTGGTTTTATTTACAAAAAACAACTGTTGGAATCGGATATTATTACTGATTCTTTGTACCATACATTAGAGCCTTTACTTACGCTCAATAATCTTGAGTTATCTAAAATAAATTTAAACACCGCCGATTATAGAACATTTATAAATCACCCATATTTCAATTCTGAAACAATACAGGCAATTCTAAAGTATCGTAAACAACATGGACCCTTTGCGGACCCGACCCACATAAGACGTATAAAATCACTTAAGGAAGAAATTGGTAAAAAAATATTACCATATTTAACAGTTAATTGACTGCTGAATAAAAACTTATAAAAAAGACTCATATTTATTTTAATCGTAAAGCGTAAATAACTATTAATCAAAAAGATATTTAAGCATTTAAGTTGTTCACCGAATTTGGTATAGTAATTGCATTATAATAATTTATAATATGTATCATGCATATTATGTTATTTTAATCTGTTATTATTATATTTAATGTATAAGTAGTTGAATAGCAAAAAACACATATTAAAAAGAATAGCTGTTCTCGTCATCTTTACCACTTTGTTGGCAGGAAGTTATATGTACAATTCACTCGCGCCATCTGTCATTTACGTATTTGCCGGCAATGATACCTATACATGTGTAAATCAATCATTACAGATTTCTTCACTCAATGCTACCATAACAGGAGATGTTACCGATGGTGATTGGATAACACTTGGAGATGGAAGATTTTTACCAGGTAATGTGAGTACCATCAGATATTCTCAGGCAGTGACCTATCTCCCGGGAACCAATGATAAAATTTTAGGCTCGTACAAATTGATGTTGATATCCGACGCTCCGGTCAATAATCCGCAGGCAAAGGTAATTGATGATGTAAATATTTCATTTCAAAATGCGCCGCCATTAATTTGCACAAATAATCTTAATATATCTCTGAATGAAAATTGTATACAAAAAGTGGATGTCACCATGCTGCAACCAAATCCACAGATTCCTTACTCCAATTATATTATTACCCTCACAGATTCCTCAGGGACTATAATTCCTGATAATATTCTTACAAGAGTGCACATTGACAAGGAAATTTCTTTTAAGATAGGACACCAATGTACAAATAATTATTGTTGGGGTAAATTCAAAGTTGAAGATTATTTTCCACCAGTGTTAATATGCAGAAATGACACCATTTTATGCACAAAGTCTTTTGAACCTGACAGTTTGGGATTTCCTTTCCCTATATCAGCATATATAGATACAATAATAAATGGTAAATACATAGTCAAAAATTGGGACGCCTGCAGCGATGTGATTTTGGAGTTCAAAGACATTCTGGTAAAAGCCAATTGTTTAAGGGACGAAGATAAAACTATCAGTCGTAAATGGAAAGCCACCGATGCCAAAGGTAATGTTTCAACCTGCGAAGAGCTTATTGTAGTTAAAAGAATGTCACTGTCAGGGGTAGTTTTTCCTCCTCATTATGATGGTACTCAGAAACCGGCGTTTGAATGTAGTGATACATTTCCTAAGTTGCCAAATGGTTATCCTTCACCTGATACCACCGGCTATCCATTTGTTGGTCATTGTCTTAACCTGCAGTATAATATGTCAGATATTAAATTTGACCTTTGTGGCAAAAGCTATAAAATAGTCAGATCCTGGTTTGTGATTGATTGGTGTACTTCAGAGAGTATGACAAGAAATCAGATAATATTAATTAAAGACAATAAGGGCCCAAAGCTGATCTGCCAGGACAGCATTGTTATAGTCGCATCTCCTTATGTCTGTGCCACTGAAAACGTACCGGCAATTATGCCATTGAGTATATCCGATTGCTCTGACTATAGTGTCGCATTACATTTAACTTCAACTTTGGGTATGCCTTCGGATCAATTTTTAAAGAAGATCAATAATACCTACCACTTAAGCGGCTTACCTGTTGGCCATTATTTTATCAATTATATTGCGACTGATTTATGCAACAATTCATCTACCTGTAAAACACTTGTAAAAATAATCGATCAATCGGTGCCTTACCCGGTGTGTGATCAAACCACTAAAACTGCCCTTGATGCAAATGGAAAGGCAAGAATATTTGCAGGAACATTCGATGACGGTAGTTCCGATAATTGTGGTATTTCAGGATTTCGTGTTCGTAAGATGACCGACATTTGTGGATTTGGGACCCAATTTGGGGATTATGTTGATTTCTGCTGTGCAGAACTTGGAAGCACTATCATGGTTGCACTGGAGGTAACGGATATACACGGTCTTAAAAATACCTGTATGGTAGAGGTGATTGTAGAAGATAAAATTAAACCATCGATTACCTGTCCTCCAAATATCACGCTTGAGTGTACAAATTCTTATGATTTTAACCATTTGGATGAATTTGGTACTGTGGTTACTGATCCGGGACAAGTCAGAGATATCAATATACATAATTATTATCACCACGGCAAAGTGGGTATTGATGGATTAGCTTCAGATAATTGCGGAGTCACTGTCTCAGAATCGTATATTTCAAATATCTCTTGTCACACAGGCACAATCATACGAAAATTTATTGCAACAGATCATTTTGGCAGAAAGGATTCCTGTAGCCAGACGATTACAATTCTTAATCCTTTCCCTTTTACAGGAAATGACATTATGTGGCCAGAACATTATTATGGTAATGGTTGTAAATCAAGTCAGATACATCCCGATGTCACTGGTAAACCGATATTTAAAAATACCTCATGTTCAACGGTCGCAGCAACTTATGAAGATAATGCTTTTTATATAGCTGATGGTGCCTGTCTGAAAATAATCAGAAGCTGGACCGTGGTTGATTGGTGTCAGTTTACGGGTACAAATAATTATGGCAAATGGGGACCTTATATTCAGATTATTAAATTACACAATACCGACAGACCTTATTTTACTTCTACATGCAAAGACACCATATTTTGTTCGTTTGACAGTGATTGCAACGTTGGGTTTGTACAATTAAACCAAACTGCCAAAGATTCATGTACGGACGACTCTCAGCTTATCTGGGAATTTGCTCTTGATCTTTTTAATGATGGAACGAATGATTCTGTTGGGTATTCAGCAGAATTTCATGGCGATTTGCCGATAGGGCAACATCTTATTAAATGGAGCGTAGCAGATCAATGTGGTAATGGAAACAACTGCGTTCAAACTTTTAGTATTACTGATTGCAAAAAACCATCTCCGTATTGCATCACATCTCTCACGCTTAGCCTGGATCAGATATCTGGAAAAGTTTCAATATGGGCAAAAGACTTTGATTTGGGTAGTTTTGATAATTGCATTGATTCATCTGGGCTATTATTTACATTTGATGGTGCTGTGCCTGTGGATTCTTTAATAAATATACGCCACTTTTTCACGGGCAAAGGTGTTTTATCCACTGAAACGAATTACAATATGGGCTTAGCTCAAATATGGATACCCGAATCGAACACATCAGGATTGCAGTTTGACTGCACCCACATTCCCAACGGAATAAATGCTACGATTCAGCTGGATATGACTGTAACTGATGTATCGGGAAATCAGGACTTTTGTAAAGTGGAACTAGTATTACAGGATAATACAAATCATTGCGAAGACCTTATAACCCATGGCAGTATCACGGGCAATATAATCACTACAAATAATAAGGCTGTGGCAGGTACAAGGATAGAATGCATCCGAGTACCGGAGAGTCAGCAGGAGCATATGGTGATCAACGATGTAAATGGGAATTACATTATAGATTCTTTAAATCTCAATGCAGATTATTTGGTTAAACCAACGTTAAATAGTGCTCCACTGGAAGGCGTGTCTACTATAGATCTGGTGATGATACAACGTCATATTTTAGGCTATTCGCCGTTTAATAATCCGTATAAACTCCTTGCGGCTGATGTAAATGGTTCAAAATCAGTTACAGCCTCTGATCTGGTTGATTTAAGAAAACTGATTCTTGGTATTACCAATAGCTTCCCGAAAAACAGAGATTCGTGGATATTTGTGCCAAAAGAATTTGTATTTCAGGATACATTGGTACCATATGATCACGATCAAACAATTTCGGTTTATAATTTGTCAGGATTAAATACCGGAAATGATTTTAAAGGTGTTAAACTGGGTGATGTTAACGAATCTGCATTAGGAATAGTTGATCAAAATGAAGTAGTGAAGAATAGAAACAGCCATTCTTTTGACATAGTAATCAGAGAAGAAAATATAGAAGGAGAAGATGTGCTGACATTCAGAGCCGGGCAGGACATAAAAATTGATGGGTTGCAATTGTTTTTAGAAGCACCGGAACTGTATAGTTTAACGGTAGATTTCAAGGCAAAAACCAATTTGTTTAATAATGGGTTTGAATCGTTCCAGGATAATGATAGCTATAGATTTTTGGGATATTCCAGCAATCAGGTACATTTAAGAGAAAATGATCTTATTGCCTGGTATAAGTTAAATAAAAAAGGAACGAACCTGAAAAGTATAACACTGGATCATTTTGCTACCTCAGAAATTTATTCAGGTAATAATGTTTTGCCTATAAGGTTAAGACCTGGTATATTTGAAGATAAACTTATTCAGTCATATTTCTCTTTGGTAAATAACCCGATAACTTCGGAATTAAGATTTAAATCCAACAAAAGAATTGAAAACGCAACATTTCAAATAACTATTTTAAATAGTACCGGCACTGTGATGCTTAATCAAAACTGGCAGACTACAACAGAAGATGAAAACGAATACAACATGACTGTTCCGGACGACATGATTCCCGGAGTATATTTCATTCAATTTGCGATGGGACATAAAGTTGAAACACTTAAATTTATAAAAATCAGGTAACTGCTCACACCAATGTATTTATCCTATACATTTGCCAATGTGGTATTTAAAATTATCTAATCTTCAAGATTTTACTAAAGTATTGTAAATCATATAGTTATAATTAACAATATGTAATTCTACTATATCCTGATTTCATTTTTAAAAGGCTATCTTGTAATAGGGGTGTCTTAGGCATATCTACGCTTGAGTCAGGAAAAAATAATAAATTTTTTTTAAAATTAATTAATCAGAGGTACGCCTTTGATAAAAAGTTCTTTAGACATTACACAAAAAAATAATGTGAAGTTCATATTAAATTCCTTCATAATGCAAGTTTGAGTTTGGTCTGAAATTTGGTTTTGTATCATCGTAACCGGAGAAAATTTATCAAAATGTACAATTGCGATAAATGGACTTTGATTGCAGTAACTAAAAATACACAAAGAAATGACGGATATAGTCAATGGACTATAGATGTCTGAATTAGAACATTTTTTAAGCAATTACGAATTTTACAAAATCCATTCATCGATGAAGAGACCATCACTTACACAATTTTTCAGCCTGATCAGCGATCAGCGCATGAAATCACTTGCAATGACCCTTATTTATGCGGTTTTGTTTGTGAATGTATCTCTGTCCCAAACCACTTACAGTCAACGTGAATGTTATTGTCTCGACAATGCAACCAATGCGACCAATGGTCAGTACAGAGATTCGATTACCATTAACTCAGGAGTTACCGGCCAGGTTTGGAGAATTATGAATCCTGTTGGATTCTATAACCCACTGTCTCCGGCACCGCCTGCAGTTCCCATTTTATACCTGAATAATACCCTTATTCCTGAAACAGCACCCGGATCGGGTATTTACAGGATTACGGGTAAACGTGTTTCAGGTCAACCCTGGTCTGTTGTAGTGACAAACGGAAGCACTATACAGGCGCTTAATTCACTACAATCATGCAGTTATCCTGCTCCACCGGCCACTACGATCACAGGTGATGCTATTGTGTGTCAATCTAGTTTAGAGACATACTCTATTCCGGCCAGTGCTAACTTATCAAACATAGTCTGGAGTGTTCCTTCAGGCGGCTCAATTGGAAGTGGACAGGGTACAAATTCTATTACAGTAAACTGGGGTGCAATCCCTGGCAATTATCAGGTAAGTGTGAGTGGAGAACTACTTTCGTATCCACTCCAGCCAAATGCCTGTGATTTTACAAGTTCCAGGATTATTTCTGTTGTTGATCCGTTACCACTCACTTCTATCAGGGGTGATTTTGGAAATTGTATCAATGCATTGGAGACATATACTTTAGCCGCGACTCCATTGCAAATCAGTAGTGTAACGTGGGGTGTATTTTTTGATGCCTTTGGTGTTTTTCCGGCTGGGATTGCAACAACCGGTACATCAAATAGCCAAACCATTCAGTGGCCTGCCAGCGCGGGTGTGTATTATCTTATTGTAACCGGTAATTTTATAGCAGGTAATAATTTATGCTCATTCAGATCTGAACAAAGAATAGATATAGTGAACGAGGCTACTATTCCACTCGCATGCAATAATCTTGTAAATCTTTCAATGAACCCAAGTTGTGAGCTCTATTTCACACCTGATCAGTTTCTTGAAGATCCACAGTTTATAGATGCATCATATGATATCATCATCAGAGACATTGAAAATGATACCATCATACCTGCAGGTACTTTGGGTTATAACTACATAAATAAAACACTTTTAATTAAAGTAGTACACGAATGCAGCGGAAATTCCTGTTGGGGCTATGCCAAAATTGAGG
>JACMLK010000192.1 GCA_014379665.1 Saprospiraceae bacterium
GGGATAAGTTTAAAGCTTTGTAGGAAAAGATGAGAGCACCAACCATCATTATAAAGTCTACGAAATCTCTAATGATGTGAGGATTTGAGAGCGATAGCCCAATAAGACCTTCCACTATAGAAAATGCTGATAACACTGTGATATATAGTAGCAGTCTTTCTGTATAGTGCTTCTATACTTCAGAAGCAACTAATGTGGGCGATGACTAAGATATCGTAGTATAGTGCTATTGCTCTGTGTGATGTTATGTTTGTCTTCTTTGTTAGGCTTAGTATTGAGGTTGTGAAGAAGAGGTGTCTTGTTCCTCCTAGGACTTCAACTCTTCATTATCCTATTGCATCTTTTATTAATATAAGTTATTCCGTTATATCCCTTATAATATGATAAATATCTTAAATTAAATATACTATCGAACGTATGTGAGATAATATACCTTTATACCTTAATACCCTAATACCTTAATACCTTTATAGCCATGTAACCTCTCAACCAGAATCATCGTCAAAGTCAAGACATGCACACCGCACCAGCTGATTTGGATGTCATAGTCCACGTGTTAAAGGGCGAACAACAGGCCTACTCCATCCTCGTGGAGCGGTATCAGCACTTTGTGTTTACTATTGTCATGAAGTACATAAAAACAAGGGAGGATGCAGAAGAAGTGGCACAGGATGTCTTTATCAAGGCGTACAGATCGCTGGCAGATTTCAAAGGTGAATCAAAATTCAGTACATGGTTGTATACCATTGCAACTACCACAAGCATTACATTCCTAAGAAAGAAAAAACTGGAAATACATTCGCTTGACAATGAACATGTATTGGAACGTGCTGAAAATATTGACGGGGGTATGAATGCCAACCAGGTGGAACAGAAAAGCCGGGTGACCATGGTAAATGAGTCCATCAATATGCTGAGTACAGCGGATGCCCAGGTACTTTTGCTGTTCTATAAAGGGGAACAATCACTGGAAGAAATCGCCGTCATTCTTGGTAAAGAAGTGAATGCGATAAAGGTTCAGCTACACCGGGCACGGGGACGATTAAAAGAAAAAATGCAAAAACATTTTACTGAAGAGATCAGGGATATTTATTAAAATACTGACACATGAATCAACAACAAGAAATTGAAATCCGCATTTGGGATTATATAGACGGGCTGGGAAACGCGGAAGAAAGATCTGTGATAAAAAATATGATTGCAAACGAGGACATATGGCGGCTTAAATACAGTGAATTACTGGATGTTCACAAAGCAATTTATTCTGTTGAACTGGAACAACCTTCACTCAGGTTTACCCGGAATGTGATGGATGAAATTGCAAGGACGCATATTGCACCTGCCACAAAAAAATATATCAATCAGAGGGTGGTTTATGGAATAGCGGTGTTTTTTATAACAATGATCATTGGATTTCTGACCTATGGGATCAGCCAGATAGACTGGTCATCTGGTGCCAGTACAGAAAGTTCAATTGGCATTGATCTGGGAAAAATCGATTTCAGCAAAATGTTCAACAACACATTTGTGAATGTATTTATGATGATGAATATCATACTCGGACTGATGCTGCTTGACCGATATCTTAATAATAAAAAGAAACAGTTTTTTAGCGAAAATACCTGACGGAACATCCATGATATAAAGATTTCAGATATAATAGAAATCCGAGATCCGAAATGGCCAAATGAAAGATTTCTAGTGGTTTTACTATACTTCCATTCGTAAAGTTCCGAACTGTAATAGGATAACTACCTGATTAAAATATAAAGGAAGTTTAAACTTTGTTATACGGGTATCAGGATATATATTTATCGTCATTCAAACCCGATATCCAAATCCTGATGAGCCGTTCATTTCTCATAGTTGCACTTCTTTGTACAGCCCTGGTGTTTTATCCTGTCAAAAAAGGATTTACCTATGTTCCTGCTGACAACGACGAGCCAATTGAACTGAAAGAAGCATATGAGACCCTTCTTTTTCATAAACTGCAAAGTGTACAAAACCTGATCGATTTCGTTGACAGGACTTACAAAGGAAATAAAAACTCAATTGAATTTGTCAACTACATAGGAAAGGTAATCAGCAGGCGCTTTCATCATGGCTACAGTCATTATTCCTCCGATGATAACTGGATTGCTTCCATGGCCGGAAATATTTTCTGGAAAAATCTTTCTGCGATCGTCATACCTGACGACATTATGAAACACCCGGTGGCGGCATGCAGCCAGCAATGTATTATCATGATGGCGTGCGCGACACACTTTGGATTTGATGTGCGCAAAGTAACTTTCGATCATCATTTTACCACTGAAGTAAAAGTGAGAAACAAATGGCATTACCTTGATCCCAACCTAGAAGTAATACCACTAAATTCGTCGTTGCAGGAACTTTTAGACAGTAATACATTCCTAAAGTTGTATGAAAATAAGCTGGGTGTAGCCGGTGCAAAATATGTACTGGCCCATCCGAAATTTGGAGCTACGAATGAACAGGTAGCAAGGAAAGCACGTTACTTCCATGAAATTACCA